>JAKFYM010000219.1 GCA_021730855.1 Bdellovibrionales bacterium | reverse complement strand
CAGCAAGGCGGCCCGTAGTTTAGGTAGTTGGCTATCCACTACCTAAGGATAACTTATCTGCTGGTGATCACAAAATTCGCTCGGCGATTTTGTGTCCAAACATCTTCTCCAGATCCCATAGCGATTGGCTTTTCTTTGCCCATGCTGATGGTGGTGATACGCGATCCCGCGATTCCGCCCCGGCTGAGCTCCACTTTCACGGCACCGGCTCGGCGCTCGCCCAGGGCTAAGTTGTACTGAATGCCGCCGCGCTCATCGCAGTGGCCTTCTACCTGCACCTGCAAGCTGGGGTTCTCTTTCAAGATCTCGATATTTCTCTTCAAGATCTCACGGTTCTCGCCCACGATTTCCGAGGAATCAAAAGGAAAACGAATCGTGCCGAGGCCCATGGCATTGTTCGAATCGCTGTCGTTACCTGAACCCAGGTTCGAATCCGAAATGCCCGAATCTCCGCCTCCGGTGCTATCTTCTGGGGCTACGGTTTGTTTCTTGCTGCAACCAACGAGGGAAACCAGCATCACCCCCAAGACCAACCACTTTTTGTTTTTCATAATCCTCCTCGTTTCGTTATTTACTGAAATTACTGAATCCAGTGACTTTACTGAATTTGTCCGACTTAAATCGGAGTAAACGATAAAAGAAAAGTTTTGGAATGGCCAGACTTCCCTGAGAAATTTGTGAGGAGAATCTTTTCGTCAGCCGCGCAGCATGTCAAGAGAGAGCGCCGAATCGCTGCATGTATTCTTCGAGCTCGATCCCCGTCACGGTGGCGGTGCCCTGTTTTCCCACTTCCACTCCTGCGGCGAAATTGGCGAGGAGGGCAGCCTCCACCAAGGAAGCCCCCGCTGATATTGCAAGCGTGAGCATGGCGATCACGGTGTCGCCCGCGCCCGAAACATCATAGACCGAGCGCGCGAAAGTGGGCATGTGCATCGGTTCTTCGCTGCGGGTGAAAAGCATCATGCCTTCTTTTCCGCGCGTGATCACCACGGTGGAGGCTTGCACCACGTCCAAAAGTTTTTCTCCCATTTGTTTTACCGATCCATCCTCGCGGGGATCGATGCCGCTGAGCTTGGCAGCCTCATCGGCATTGGGCTTGAAAAGGGAGACGCCGCGATAATCTGCGGGGGAGCGCACAATGGTGGTGGGATCGGCGGTCACAAATTTTTTCTGGCGATTGGCTTCTTCGATCAGCGCCCGCAGCACCCGCTCGGTGAGTACGCCCTTGGCGTAGTCCTCGAGAATGATCGCGTCGTACTGCGCCACTAGCGGCAGGGCCTGGCGCAGAAAAAAATCCTCGGCCTCGGGGCTTAAGGGCTGGGTGGTTTCGTGGTCGATGCGCACGATATGCTGGGACTGCGCCACCACCCGCTCTTTCAGGGAGGTGCGGCGGCTCGCGTGCCGGTAGATATGGCCAGAAAAAATGCCGTTGCGCTCGAGCAATTCCAGAAGTTCGCCACAAACGCGGTCCTCGCCCACGAGCGAGGCCAGGAAGGGCGCGGCGCCAAAGGCTTTCACGTTGTCGGCCACATTGGCGGCCATGCCGAGCTTGTCTTGCTGCGAATGCACCGCCACCACGGGCACCGGGGCTTCGGGAGAAAGGCGGCTCGCTGCTCCCATGGTGTAGCGGTCCACGCCCACATCACCCACGATCAGGATTTTTTTTGTCGCAATGGCGGCCATGATTTCGTGAAAGCGATCGATCCGCATCGAATACTGGCTCATTCGTTCTCCTCATACCCGTCTTCCCAATCATAGACCGAGAAGGACTTGAAAGTGCCGAGCGATCCTCCGCCCTCCAGGAGCGAAAGCAGCTGCATCTCCACTTCTTCTACCGAAACCCGTGGCATGCAAGGGTAATAAATGCAGGCCGAGAGCGCGCAACGAAAATCCTCGGCGCAGTTCACGTCGGGCACCAGCACGCTGGCGGCATTCTCCGGGCTCACGCCCAAGTTGGTGCCGATCGAGACGCCGTAGGGGCCCCAACGCACGGCGCTCTGCACCTTGATCGGAGGAAAGATCGAGACCACGCGTTTGCCGAGGGCCACGGCGAGATGCATGGGGCCGGTGCTCGGGGCCACGATCCCATCGCATTGGTCGAGGAGGGCGACAGTGGCGGCTAGGCCCTTTTCTCCCACATAGCGGGTGAAGCCCGGCTGGTCGGGAGCATAATTTTGGTGACGCGCAATTCCCTGGAACACGCGGTCCACTAGGGCCGCCTCGCCAGGCCCGCCGGTGATTACGATATTGTAGCGCGAGAGGAGTTGGCGCCCGAGCGCGATATAGTGGCTCTCGGGCCAGTTGAGGGCGGAGCCCGCCATGCCGGGATGGATGGCCACGGTCTTGAAACGTTTGGACAAACCTTTTTCCACAAAAAAGCGAGTAGCCTCGCGCCGGGCCTCTTCGTCCACGGTGAGGTAGGTGCGCTCCCAGGTGTCGGCCACGCTGATGCCGAAAGGGCGGAGAAGCTGGATATTGTAGTCGGCCTCGTGCATTTCCACGGCCGAGCGGTTCTGGCGGCGGCCTTTGTTGTAGGTGAGCCACGACCACCATTTCGAGAGCGGCCCGATGCGCGTGCGGATGCCCGCCAGGAGCAGGGCAAAAGCCACGCGCCGGCGGGTTTGGAAGACCACCGCCGCCTGGAATTTTTCCGCGCGCAGGCGGCGCACCAGGCGCCAGAATCCTAGCAGGCCGGTGTAGAGCTCGGGATCAAGCACGATATGCGAGCTAAGGTGAGGATTGAGGCGATAAACCTCGGCCGCCACGGGCGCAACCAAGCCCACGATCTTGGAATCGGGAAATTTTTTGCGCAGGGCCGCGATCGCGGGAGTGGTGAGGACCACGTCGCCGATTTTATCCGTGCGCACCAAGAGGATTCGGTCAGTTTGCATTCCGTACGATCGATTCTAATCGATCCAAAACAGAATCGATAGACATAGTGCTAGTGTCTACGAGAACAGCATCCGCCGCTTGCTTGAGCGGAGCGATCGCCCGCGTGCTGTCCTGAATATCGCGCTGGGCCATCTCCGACTTTACACGCTCCAAATCCACTTCCTGGCCGCGCGCACGCAGCTCTTCTGATCTTCTCTCCGCCCGCGCCTCGATCGAGGCCGTGAGGTAGATCTTCACCTCGGCCTGCGGGAAAACCACGGTGCCGATATCGCGGCCCTCGAGCACCACCCCACCTGCGGCGCCTAGGTCGCGCTGAAGCTGGAGAAGCAGCGCGCGCACACCGGGATAGGCCGACACCTTTGAAGAAGCCGCGCCCACCTCTTCGGTGCGAATGGCGAGGCCAAGGTTCTCGCCGTCGATATGCAGGAGATTCCCCTCGGGAAGCTGGCGAAAGGTGAAGGCCGCTTTGCTTGCGGCTTGCACCACGGCGGCTTCGTCGCCAAGATTGGCCTGGTGGCGGAGGGCGAGGAGCGCCACGCCCCGGTAGAGGGCGCCGGTGTCGATATGGGTGAACTGCAGGCGCTTGGCGAGGAGCTTAGCCACGGTGCTCTTTCCGCTCCCGGCCGGCCCGTCGATCGCCACGATCGGCCGTTTCATGCTTGCCCCCGGAGCGCTTTTTCCAGTGAGGCCACCATACGTTTGTTCTCTTCCATTGTGCCCACGCTGATGCGCAATTCCTGCTTCAGCCCATAGCCGGCGACCGGCCGGAGGATCACCCCGGCCCTCAGCATCTGCTCATAGATCGGCTTGGGATCGCTCGGCATCTTGACGAGGAAAAAATTCCCCTGGCTCGGCCAATAATCGAGGCCCAGGCGGCGGAATTCTTTTTCGAGGAACTCCATGCCCAAGCCATTCACTTCGATGGAACGACGGATATGGTCCGCATCTTCCAGAGCTGCCAGCGCCCCCTCCAGGCCTAAACTAGAAATATTGAAAGGCATCTTCACTTTTCTTAGCGGCAGGAGCAGATCGGGATGGGCCACGCCATAACCCACGCGCAAGCCGCCGAGGCCATAGATCTTGGAGAAGGTGCCGGTCACGATCAGGTTGGGGTAGTCTTTGTAAAACTCCATAGGGCCTGGCAGGTCCTTGGCGCGGGCATACTCCCGGTAGGCATAGTCGAGCAGCACGATCACTGGCTTGTCCTTCAAATGATCGAGCACCTTTTTCAGGAGGGTGCGGTTCAAGTAGGTGCCGGTGGGATTGTTGGGGTTAGGCAGGAACACAATCCGCGTGCGCGCGTCGATGAGCTGGAGCATCGCCATAATTTCCTGCTCGGGATCGCGAGTGAGCGGAGGCTCGCGGTACTCGGCCCCATGCACCTGGCTGCAAACGCGATAGGCCAGAAAGGCCGCGCCGCAGCCCACGGTATTATCGCCCTCACGGCAATAGGAGCGGATCAGCAGGGAAAAAAGCTCCTCGGAGCCATTGCCCACCATCACCTCTTCCTGGTCCACCGAGAATTTGGCCGCCAGGGCCGCGCGCAACCGATAGTGCGAGGCATCGGGATAGAGGTGCAGGTTCTTGAGCCCGGCCGTGATCGCTTGCAGCGCTTTGGGCGAAGGGCCTAGGGGGTTTTCATTGGAGGCGAGCTTGATGATGTCTTGGATGCCGAGCTCCCGCTCGAGCTCCTCGATCGGCTTGCCCGGTTGGTAGGTGGCACAGGCCTGGATAAAAGAGGGGATTTGTGGAAGCTGAGGACGGGGAGCAACAATAGCCATGGCTACCTTTCTTTGGATTCCTTGAACCCGGGGGCACGCGCTAGGAGGTAAGGGCAAACCTAACAAAAGCGGGGGAAATTTTCGAGTTTTCTGCGCCCACCCTCTCTAGAAACCGAGGGGAATTGTCGATAACCCTCTATGCTATACGCCCCTTATCTTTTGCTCAGTCTCTTGCTGCCTGCCTCGGCCTATTGCCAGGCCAATGATGCCAAAGACGCGGATCCAAGGGCTCAGATTCACATCTTACAGATGGACGAGGACGCCCCCGTGGACCAGCTCGAGGCCCCGGGCGTGCGGGTGCATCGTTTGGCCGACCCCCTCCCCCCTTCGGAGATGCTCCCGCCGGACGAGCGCAACCGACTCATCCATAAATTAAATTTAGAAGAAGCCACCGCAGACTGGGACGCTCTGGAAAAAAACCTGCTCTTCCTCCGTGCCGAAAGAGAATCTATCGAGAGGCTGCGAGCGCGTTATAGTGAAATCCCCCTTTCCACCCTCCGCGCCCTGCGCGAAGAAATTCGCCTCTACCGCGAAGCCATGGCAAGGGTGCGGCCGTGAAAGCGCTCTGGGTTTTCCTGCTTTTCTCCGCCACCGCCCGGGCCGATGTGCTCTTCCTCGACCTCAACAACAATCCGATGGAAATCGAGGCCGCCAGAAGCGCCATCAGCAGACGCAACCGCGCCGAAAACCTGCAAGAGCAGCTCATCGTCTACCCTCCGGAGATGCCGGCGAATGTGCGCAGTAATCTCAATCGCCTCAACAGAGAGCGCGACGCTGCAACGCAAAGGCCCAATTTCTGTGATACACGGGATTGCCAGCAACAGGCTAATCAAATCCTATCGAACCTCTATTCAGAGATCGAGGGAATCTCCGGCCCCTATACCTACAATGAAGAAAAATTCCGGGAGCTTCTTGCCAGCCAAGTGAGCGCGGGCAGAACCTTTTCTTCCGTGATCGCCTCCGGCCATGACGGCACCGGAAATATCAGCGGAACTCGCGGCACGATTTCCGACACCACCCTCGCCGCTTCACTAGGGGCCTTTCCCACCCTCGCGAACTCCATCCGCACCCTCCATCTTTGGGGCTGCTACACCACGGCCCCGGGCAGCTTGCTCACGAACTGGAAAAAACATTTCCCGAATATCGCGCTGATCACCGGCTTTCAGGGGCTGGCACCCTTAGGACATCGCCCGGCCGGGCACGAATACCTTCGGGGAGTGCTGGAGCGCGAGAACGAAATGCTGGCTTCTACGGACGCGATCAAGTTGCAGCGCCTACTCAATGGCATTTCGTCCGTGCACCTGCTCGACGACCCCGCCATCAATCGTTGCGATCAATTGATCCAAACCGACTCTACGGTCAACTTAAGGGAGATGCTCCATAGCTGCGAAAGCAAAAAAACGGAGTTCGAGGAACGGAAAAAAGTATTCGACTGTTATTTCCGCGCCACCGAAGAGGGCTGCGAAAATCCTCCGAGCAATACCTCCGCCAGTGACCTACGCTCCTTTTATAGGTACCTATACGATTCCATTGGTGCCTGTTCGGTGCTTCCTGGCTTTGACGAGATGTCGAGGACCGCGAACACCGAACAAACCTTGCGCTTGATCTTCTTCCGGGAGGTGACAAAAAATTTCCAGCGCCTCTTCGGTTCCACGCTCGCGGAAGTCGACCTTGAGCTCGAGAAACTAGGAGCCCCACCAGTCTTACGATTCTCCGGCCTCCAAGATTTGTCGCGCCAAGATCTCTTGCAGCGACTCGACATGCTCACCACCTTCATCGAAAAATCGCTGATGCTTACGCTCCGCACCCGCCGCAGCCCGCAGAACACTCTCCGCCAAGCCAGCCTGTATATGCTGCGAGACTTTCACACCACCCTGGTGGATACCCTGATGAACCTGCGTTCTGACTGCGTGCCCTTTGAATGGATCGAACCCAATGCAAGCGTAACGGGATCTTGCGTGAACACCAAAAATCTTGGTGCCCAAGGTGTGCGCGCCCAGAAGACTCTAGCGCTAATGATATCCACATCCCGGCCACGGCCGCCGAAGCCGTCGACCGACGCATCCGCGCCCTGATACGAGAGCCGCGCACCGATACTGCACGCCTAGCAGCACACGAGATTCGCCGTGCCGAATCAATGGGCTGGATAAAAGAGGGGGGAAGTTGAACCCGGGGGCACGCGCTAGGAGGTAAGGGCAAACCTAACAAAAGCGGGGGGAATTTTCGAGTTTTCTGCGCCCGCCCTCTCTAGAAACCGAGGGGAATTGTCGATAACCCTCTATGCTATACGCAACTTATCTTTTGTTGAGTCTTTTGCTGCCTGCCTCGGCCCATTGCCAGGCCAATAATAACAAACCGGCCAAAGATGTGGATCCTCCAAGCCAGATTCATATTATGCAGATGGATGAGGACGCTCCCATGGACCAAGTTGAGGCCCCGGGCGTGCAAGTGCATCGCCTGGCAGATCCCTCCCCGAATCCCGAGATGCTTCCCCAGGACGAGCGCGACCGACTCATCCATAAATTAAATTTAGAAGAAGCCACTGCGGACTGGGACGCTCTGGAAAAAAATCTGCTCTTCCTCCGCGCCGAAAGGGAATCCGTGGAAGAGTTGCGAGCGCGCTACAATGGAATCTCTGCCTCCACCCTCCGTGCCCTGCGCGAAGAAATTCGCTTCTACCGCGAAGCCATGGCAAGGGTGCGGCCGTGAAAGCGCTCTGGGTTTTCCTGCTTTTTTCCGGCCCTGCCCAAGCCGATGTGCTCTTCCTCGACCTCAACAACAATCCGATGGAAATCGAAGCTGCTAGAAGTGCCATTAGCAAACGCAATCGCGCCGAAAACCTCCAGGAGCAATTGGTCATCTACCCTCCGGAGATGCCGGCGAATGTGCGCAATAGCCTCAATCGCCTGAATAGAGAACGCGACGCCGCAGCGCAAAGACTCAATCGCTGCGACACGCAGGGTTGCCGCCAACAGGCTGGGGAAACTCTGTCGAATCTCTACTTAGAAATCGACGAAGTCTCTGGTCCCTACGTCTATAGTGAAGAAAAATTCCGGGAGCTTCTTGCCAGCCAAGTGAGCGCGGGAAAAACCTTTTCTTCCGTGATCGCCTCTGGCCATGACGGCACCGGAAATATCAGCGGAACTCGCGGCACAATTTCCGACACCACCCTCGCCGCTTCACTAGGAGCCTTTCCCAATCTCGCAAATT
The DNA here is from genome assembly GCA_021730855.1 of Bdellovibrionales bacterium. GTDB lineage: Bacteria > Bdellovibrionota > UBA1018 > CAIPTA01 > CAIPTA01 > JAKFYM01. Next base: position 3,841 of record JAKFYM010000219.1, on the reverse strand, counting down.
CCATCCGCACCCTTCACCTCTGGGGCTGCTACACCACGGCTCCTGGCAGCTTGCTCACGAACTGGAAAAAACACTTCCCGAACATCGCCCTGATCACGGGCTTTCAGGGGCGGGCCCCTCTAGGGGACAGGCCTGCGGGGCATGAATATCTGCGTGGAGTGCTGGAGCGTGAGCACGAAATGCTAGCCTCCACGGATGTGATCAAGTTGCAGCGCCTGCTCAACGGCATTTCCTCCGTGCGCCTGCTCGACGGTCCCGCCATCAATCGCTGCGACCAATTAATTCGCATCGACTCTACGGTCAATTTAAGGGAGATGCTCCACAGCTGCGAGGGCAAAAGAACGGAGTTCGAAGAACGAAAGAAAGTATTCGACTGTTATTTCCGCGCCACCGGAGAAGGCTGCGAAAATCCTCCGAGCAATACCTCCGCTAGCGACCTACGCTCCTTTTATGGGTACTTATACGATTCCGCGGGCGCCTGCTCGGTGCTCCCCGGCTTTGGTGAGATACTGGCGACCGCGAGCACCGAAAAAACTTTGCGCTTGATCTTCTTCCGAGAAGTGACAAAAAACTTCCAGCGTCTTTATGGCCCTACGCTCACCGAAGTAGACACTGTGCTTGCAGAGCTAGGGGCGCCTCCAGCCTTGCGATTCTCCGGCCTCAAAGATTTGTCACGCCAGGATCTTTTGCAACGCCTCGACATGCTCACCACTTTCATCGACACGGCACTGACCACGATAGCTGCCGACCGCAGCCCAGAGGGCGCGCTCCGCCAAGCCAAGCTGTTTATGTTGCGAGAATTTCACACCACGCTGGTGAACACCCTGATGAATCTACGTACCGACTGCGTGCCCTTCGAGTGGATCGAGCCCAATGCGAACGTAACCGGATCCTGCGTAGATACGCAGAGTCTTGGTGCCCAGGGCGTGGCTCGCCGAGTGTCAGATCCAAATACTTTCGGTTATGATCGCCTCTTTGGCATGGACGAAGCTTTCGATCGCCGCATTCGCAACTTGAGGGCCAATCCCGCGGGACGTTCTCCCACTGCCGCCGCTGCGGAACTAGAGCTTTTGCAGGTCCGCCGCGCTCTGGCGCGAGAACCAACCACCAATGCTACGCGCGTAGAGGCCCTCGAGATTCGCAATCGCCGTGCCGAGCGTCTGATGGCCCTCGCGGGAGAAGGAGTGGAAAATCTTGAGGCACACCCAGAGATCCGCGCCCTTACCCACCAATTCAACCTCCACTCTCTCGACATCCGTGGAGAAACCATGTTCGAGCCGGAACACCGCGCTCTTATCCAAATCGAGCGAGAGCTGGCAAACCCTAGCGTGCCGCCTGCCCGACGGGCAGATCTGAGGGCGCGTTTTCAAAGCCTCCAGGAGCAGCTAACCCAGGCCCTTGTTGTCGCAAAACGAAGCGAGCCTACTTATATGCTCAATGTTCTCAGGGCCCAGGCCCCTACCCCCGCGCGAGATGCGGCGATTGCGCAGCACCAAGTGGAGCTAGATCGCTTGGCGCGTCTCACGCCAGCGGAGAAAGAAGCTCTCTTTAATGAGTATTTCTTGCGGCTGATGCCGATGCCCGCGAACTAGCGCGGAGCCACCTTGCAGCGCGCCCGGGCCATCGAGGCCCATTCCTCGCTCCAGAGCGTGAGCACGGCGCGCGCAAGAGCGTCCGCATCCACGCCGAGCTCGGCCAGGCCCACGGCGGCCACCGGGGCGCCGGCGGCGTCGATGTTCACGCCAAAATGAAAGAGCGTGGAAACGGGCGAGGCCGTCACGATCGAGACCGAGAGTTTGCGGTTCTCTTTCCCGCCCGGCGCGCCTAAATACAAATCATTTCCTCGGCGAAAAAAATGTTTCCCCGGCAGGCGCCGCCCCAGCTCCTCGGCAAAACCCGCGATCAAAAGCCGCTGCCGCGCCACCGCGAGTAGCAGATCGCCCTCGAACCACTCGCCAAGAAAATGCAGCATCTCGCGCGCCTCGATGCGGGCGCCCTGGAGTCGATCCTCGAGGTCCACGAGCTCCCCGGTTTCCACCAGGCAGGGCCCGCGAAAGGCCACGATGCCCGAAGCGAAAATCCCGGTCTGCCCCGCCACCCAATGGGGCGCGAGCTCCACTCCGGTATAGGGAATGCGTTTCTCGAGGAAAGCCGTGTGTAGCAAGCTCATGATTTTTTCCCCATGCGCTCGAGCCAGGCCGCTCCGCGAGTGCCGCCCGTCAAGAGCGCTCGCTCGGTGCGGCGGCAGCTCTCGCAGCGCCAGCAGCGATCGGGGCCGGCTTCGTAGCAGCTCCAAACTAAATGTAGCGGAAGCTCCACCGCCAGGGCTTCCTGGAGGATGCGGGTTTTGTCCCAATCCGTGGTGAAAGAAGTCACGCGGACTTTATTGAGCGTGGAAAAAGCCAGGGCCGCATTGGCCGCTGCCAAATAGGCCGCGGAATTATCGGGGAAGGTGGCGGCTTCTTCGAGGTTGAATCCCACCAGCACCTCGCTCTCCCCCAGGGCTTCGGCAAAGGCGGCGGCCACGTTTAAAAAAACTCCATTGCGATTCGCCACCCACACGGCCTGCATGCTCTTTTGCCCAAGCTCGAGGGAATCCAGCTCGCTCAGCTCCGGGGAAGGAAGGGTGTGGTCCTTGCGCGTGAGGCCGGTGGGGTTCACTCGCCCCAGCCAGGAAACATCGAGCGCCTTCCACTCCACTCCGTAGTGCGCGCAGAGGGCTTGGGCCGCTTGGCATTCGGCGGCTTCGGCGCGTTGTCCATATTGTAAAGTGAGGGCAAGTTTTGCCTTGCCCGCCTGGGCGGCCAGCGCCAGATTCAGAGCTGAATCCAAGCCGCCGGAGAGAAGGACTACAGCCATAGAGTGGACCAAGCCCGGGAGACGGGGCGGGTGTGGCTCGCCTTGCCTTGGTAGTGGTCCATGGCCTGCATCACCTTCTCGTAGTACTCGAGGGGGATTTTTTTCTGCGCGCGCAGGATACGGCGCACGGCCTCGGGGCCGCGGTTATAGGCCGTGAGCACGAGACGAGGGTCGCGGAAGCGCCCCTTGAGGTGGGTCACGTAGCGCAGGCCTAGGTCGATATTGAGGCGCGGGTCTTCGAGCGTCTCCACGCCCTTCCATTCCGATCCGAGGTTCACGATCATTTCCTCGGCCGTCTCCGGCATCAGCTGCATCAGCCCAATCGCTCCCACCGGCGAAACGGCGTCGGGGCGAAAGCTGCTTTCCACGTGAATGAGCGAGAGCACAAAAAGCGGGGAGACTTTGTATTGGTGGCTTTTCAATAAAATCACGCGGGACAAATCGTCGATCTGGGCTTGGCTCCAGATTTTTGGATCGGCACCCAGAGTGATCAAGCGGCCGATGGTGAGGCTGTCTTGGGAAAAGGTGAGGGCATCCTTCGAAAACGTGCCTTGACCAAAGTTCCCCCACTCTTCTAAAAAGGGCGCAGAGAGCGAAGGACGCTGGACGGGCGTCCAATGGCCCACCATCCCAAAGAGCGGGGCCACGAGGATGAATCCAGGAATAATACAGCGCAGCAATTGCATAGCTGAGATGAGCTATCGTCCTGGAGTGGGAAAGTCAACGAATTGGAGAAGAAATGTACCCTGAATGGCTGCCATTACTTGCCTTAATTACTACGACAATCCTTCTAGTGGCGTTTTTCTGGTGGAAGAGCCGGAAACCCAAGCTAAGAGCGGATCTTCAGCCCACGCCGGTCTCCACCCCGCCCCCCTCTCCCGTGGTGGAAATAGCCCCCTGGGAGGCCGCTCTCAAAAAAAGCCGCGAGCCGCTTCTGGGCCGCCTGAAGGATGCGTTTCGTGAACTCGCCAGCGCCCAGCCC
>JAKFYM010000327.1 GCA_021730855.1 Bdellovibrionales bacterium | reverse complement strand
ATACATGGCGCCGAGCTGAGGGACGGTCACATGGCTCTCGTCTAGCACCACGAGCGAGCCTTCGGGGAAATAGTCGAGCAGGGTGGCGGCGGGCGCCCCGGCGGGCCGGCCATCGAGGTGGCGGGAATAGTTCTCGATTCCCTTACAGTGGCCGATCTCTTCGAGCATTTCCACGTCGTAGAGGGTGCGCTGTTCGAGGCGCTTGGCTTCCACGCCCTTGCCAATTTCGGTGAGCTGCCCGAGGCGATCGCGCAGCTCGGTGAGGATGGAATGGATGGCGCGTTTGCGCGTCTCCATTTCGGTCACATAGTGGGTGGCGGGGTAGATGGCCACGAGCTTCAGCTTGCGCAGGGGCAGGCCGCGCAGGGGGTCTACCTCGGTGATGGATTCCACGTAGTCGCCAAAAAATTCCACGCGAATCGCTTTTTCTTCTTCATAAGCCGGAAAGATTTCCACCACATCGCCGCGCACGCGGAAGGTGCCACGGTGGAAATCCACATCGTTGCGCTCGTACTGGATCTCGATCAGGCGCTTGAGCAGATCGTTGCGCTTGATCTCCACGCCCTCGACGATGCTCACGATCAAATTGCGGTACAGCTCGGGCGATCCGAGGCCATAGAGAAAGGAGACCGAGGAGACCACGATCACATCTTTGCGCGTGAGCAGGGCATGGGTGGCCGAATGGCGCATGCGATCGATCTCTTCGTTGATCTGGGAATCTTTTTCGATATAGGTGTCCGTATGCGGCACATAGGCTTCGGGCTGGTAGTAGTCGTAGTAGGAAACAAAATACTCCACCGCATTTTCCGGGAAAAATTCACGGAACTCTTCATAGAGCTGGGCGGCTAGCGTTTTATTGGGCGCGATCACGAGCGTGGGTTTTCCGATCTGCGCGATCGTATTGGCGAGCGTGAAGGTTTTTCCCGAGCCCGTCACCCCGAGCAGCACATTGTGTCGCTTGCCGGCGCGGATGTTTTTCACGAGCTCGGCGATGGCTTTGGGCTGATCACCCTGGGGCGAAAATTTGGAAGTAAGTTTGAAGGGCGATTTTTCTAGAAACATAGAAGAGGCCCACTATACTACAAGCATGGGGATACTCGAAGAGGTCAGGGCACATTATGAGGCGAGTCCCTATCCGCCCTTGGGCCTCTTGAGCCCGTTCCTCCAGCCGGTGCGCAGGGATGAGAGAGTCCTGGTCAACTATCGCGCGGCCTATGCAGCCTCTTATGGATCGCTCGCGGGAGCGGCCGAAAAGCCCCGCATCGCCGTCGTGGGCTGCGGCACTTTCGAGGCCGTGGCGATTGCCCTGGCCAATCCGGGTGCGGAGATCGTGGCGATCGATCTTTCGGAGCGCTCGCTCCGGCACCTGCGTTGGCAGGCCTTTTGGCGTGGCCTGGGCAAACAAATAAAAACTCTTCAGTGCGACCTTCACCAGATCCCGGCCCACGAGGGACCCTTTGATTTTTTTGTGGCCACCGGCGTGATCCACCACCTGCCCAAGCCCCTGCTTGGCCTGCAGGCGTTGCTGGCGCGGGCCACCGCCCGGCCCGTTTTCCGCTGCATGATCTATAGCCGTTGGGGCCGCAGCCTGCTCTATGGCACCAAGTCCATGGCCGAGGCTATGGGCGTACGCACCCCTAAGGACCTCCGCCGCATGATTGCGGCCCTGCCCGCGGACCATCCTTACCGCATCTATTTTCATTTATATGAGGACAGCCAAACCGATGCCGGCCTGAGCGACGGCTACCTCCACCCCTGCGACCAAGCCTTCACCGCTCTAGAGCTCGAGCGCCTGCTGGAAGCTGCCGGCCTGCAGGTGAGCCGTTTTCTCCATCATCCCGATGGCCAGCCCACCTATGCCTCCCATATGACCCCTTCGATGAAGAGCCTCACGGACTGGGAACGGCTGGCGGTGCTGGAGATCTATGGCGATCTTCAGGAGAATTTTCTTTTTTTCGCCCGCCCGGCCGGTCTCGCCCACCAGGATCCGGGGCAGGAATGGGAGTGGAACGAAGCCCTTCCGCAAAGGGGGCGGGTCTTCTCGAAGCTCCTTGGCGAATACCTCGAAGTGGACAAAAGCCAGGCACCCCGCGAACCCGACAAACTGAAGGCCGCGCTCTTTGTGCTGCCGAAAGGAAAATATGCTCGCGCCTGAGCTTTGGATACTCACCGAAGAGCAGGCCCTGGAAAAGGGTTTGGAAATCTGTGAGCTGCCCTCGCGCGTGGGCCGCGAAGGAGTGGCGCGCCTCTTGGCCGCGGGCGCGCTCGTGGGCCACGCCGATGCCGAAGCCATGGCCGTGAACCGCTTCTTGCTCTCCGATGCTCTCGTGCATCGCCTGAAGCTAGAAGGCGTGGTGCTCGGGGAGGGGGGAGAGTTTCCCGCCCTGAGCTCCCAGCGCTGGCTGCGCTTTGATCTCTTGCATGAGCCCCTGCCTTTAGGCGAATGGCAGGAGCGCTGGGAAACGGAAGACCGCGAGCTCTTGGCCATTATTCTCACGCCCAAGGAAAAACAAAGCCTATTGACCTTTCTCAAGGCCGCCGCCCGCAAAGAGGTAACCGATATCTGGCAGCTGGCCGACATCACCGATCGCTTCTTTCACAAGGATTCGATCAAACTTGCGACTACCTACACGGCCCCGCGTTTGAATCGCGCCTAGCGACTGCTAAAATTTTAAGATGATCACTCTGCATCGTTTGAATGGGAAAGAGTTCGTGCTCAATTCCGATCAAATAAAATTTATAGAGTCAACACCCGACACCATGATTACGCTCGTCGTCGACGATGAAAAATTCATGGTGAAGGAAAGCGTGGCTGAAGTGATTCAAAAATCGATTGAATACAAGCGGACGTGGCTCTGGACTCCCCTTGAGCATAGGAATAGCTGATGGATCTCTTAAGTATATTTGGTTTTCTTGTGGGCATCGTGGCCGTGGTGGGGGGCGCATATCTCGAGCATCTTCCACCCACAGCTATTTACGCACCTACGGCCTTCCTCATCGTGATGGGGGGCGCACTTGGCGCCATCATGGTGAGCTATCCGACCTCGGATCTCAAGCGCGCCTTCACCGAAGGCATGGGCCTCGTGTTCAAGACTTTGAACACCGACTACCGCCCACTGATCGAGGAGATCGTGAAAGTGGCCACGGTGGCACGGAAAGAGGGTGTGCTCGCGATCGAAGGGATGCGCAATTCCATCCAAGATCCAAAATTTAAAAAGGCCCTGAAATATGTGATCGACGGATTTGAGCCCAAGACCGTGACGGAGATCCTCGAGGCCGATTCCTACTTTGAGTTTGAAGAGACCGAAGTGGCCGGAAAGCTGCTCGAGGGTTTCGGTGGTTACACCCCCACGGTAGGGATCATCGGAGCTGTACTTGGACTCATTCACGTGATGCGGAACTTGTCGAACCCCGACGCAATCGGTCCCGGTATCGCCGTAGCCTTCGTGGCCACGGTATACGGGGTGGGTTTCGCCAACCTTTGGTTCATGCCCATGGGAACCAAAGTGAAAAGAAAAGCCGCGATGATCCAGCAGCGGAATGAATTGATCAAGGTGGGAGTCCAGGGAATCCAAGAAGGCCTCAACCCGCACTTCCTCAAAGAGAAACTCGAAGTTTTCCTGGAGCATAAATACCGTACGCATGAGGAAGGCGCTCACTAACCGTGAAAAAGAAGCACCCAGAACACGTAAACCTTGAGCGCTGGCTGGTGAGTTACGCCGACTTCATCACCCTGCTTTTCGCCTTCTTCGTGGTAATGTACTCGATCGCCAACCAGGACAAAGCCAAGATCAAACAGATCACCGAAGCCATCGAGCGCACTTTTCGTGGCCCCTCGACCATGCTGGACATGGGCTCGGGCGCGGCGGTGAATGTGTTCAGCAATCCTGGCTCGGACTACGGGCAGATCATCGACACCACGATGGGCCGCTCCAATGCCCGCCCGGAAATGGATCCCGAGATCCAGAAAATCGCCGCTCGCGTGGAAGATAGCCTCGCCTACCAGCTCCAAACCACCGACCTCAAGGACACCGTGAAATTGATCTACGACGATCGTGGCTTCGTGGTGCGATTCTCGGCCAATAAGCTCTTTCGCCCGGGCGAAGCCGCCGTCGAGAAACAATTCTTCCCGCTCCTCGAAAAAATCGGCAAGGTGATTGCCGACAGCAATCGGGTGATCCGCATCGAGGGCCATACCGACGATGCGCAGCTTCCAGTGGGGGGGAAGTTTGAAACCAATTGGGAGCTTTCCACGGCCCGCGCGAGCTGGATTGTGCGTTACCTAAAAGCGAAGTTTAATTTTCCTACCGCCCGCCTCTCGGCGGCAGGGTTTGCCGACGGCCAGCCGCTCGCTCCCAATAAGACGGAAGAGGGCCGCGCCCTCAACCGCCGGATCGAGATCGTGGTCACCAATCAGGTGCTAAACCAGAACTAGCTCTTACGCGCGCACGAAGGGGTTACGAACCTCGAGGGTTTGCTTGCGATCGGGGCCCACCGAGAGCAGCACGGTGCGCACTTCCAATTCCTCTTCAATAAATTTTATATAATCGCCGAGGGCCACGGGCAACTTATCTAGGTCCGTGAGTTCGGTCACCGTTTCCGACCAAGCCTTGAGGGTTTTATAGATCGGTTTGGCTTGCTCGAGTGCCGCCAGTTCGCTCGGCAAGGTTTTGAAGGTTTTGCCCTTGTATTCATAGGCCGTGCACACCTGGATTTCTTTTAAGCCCGAGAGCACGTCGAGCTTGGTGATGGCCAGGCCGGTGAAGCCGTTCACGTTGCGGGAGTGGCGCAGGGCCACTAAATCCAGCCAGCCACAGCGGCGCTTGCGCCCGGTGGTGGCCCCGAATTCGGCACCCACGGTTTGCAGGCGCTCGCCCACTTCATTGAGCTGTTCGGTGGGAAAGGGGCCCGCGCCCACGCGCGTGGTATAGGCTTTCACGATCGCCACGATCTCGTGGATCGCCCGCGGCGGGATTCCCGCTCCGGTGCAAGCGCCCCCGCTGGTGGTGTTCGAGCTGGTGACAAATGGATAGGTGCCTTGGTCGATGTCGAGCAGCGCTCCCTGGGCTCCTTCAAACAAGATTTTTTTGTCCTCGGCGATGGCGCCGTGGATGAGGGTGTTGGCATCCGTCACGAAGGGGCGGAGCTTCTCGCCGAGGGCGATCATTTTTTCGGTCAGCTCGAGTGCATCAAAGGGCGCGTGGCCGTAAAGCTGCTCGAGCAGCACGTTTTTTTCCACCAGGGATTCTTCGATCCGCGCCTTGAGGTAGGCGGGGTTCAGGAGATCGCCCACGCGGATGCCGATGCGCGAGGTTTTGTCGGAATAGGCCGGACCGATGCCGCGGCCGGTGGTGCCGATAGCGGTGCTGTCTTTGCGCTTCTCGCGCAATTGGTCGAGGGTCTTGTGGTAGGGCATGATCACATGCGCGCGGTCACCAATGCTCACCTTCGAGCTGCGCAGATAGCCTTTTTCCTGGAGCGACTGCAGCTCCTGGAGAAAGATCTCGGGATCCACCACCACGCCATTGGCGATCACGCAGGTTTTGTTCTCGTGCAGAGCTGCAGCGGGAATGAGGTGCAGCACCACTTTTTTGCCATCCACCACGAGGGTGTGGCCGGCATTATTACCTCCCTGGTACCGGACGATCACTTCGGCATGGCGGCCATAGATGTCGACCACCTTGCCTTTGCCTTCATCGCCCCACTGCGCTCCTACTACGGCCACATTAGCCACGGTTCACCGCCGTGCTGGTTTTGCCTTCTTGGTAGAACTCGATTAGGTAGCGGGCCGCTGCGAGGCCCACCTTGTGCTGGGCTTCCTTAGTGGCCGCGCCTATATGGGGCGCGCAAATGACTTTCGGGTGCTGCACGAGCGCATAGTCTTTGGGCGTGGGCTCCTGAGCGAAAACATCCAGGGCCGCGCCGGCGAGGGTGCCATTCTCTAGGGCCGTGAGCAGGGCGGCTTCGTCCACAATCCCGCCCCTTGCGCAGTTCACGAGGTAGGAGCCCTTTTTCATTTTGGCGAACTGAGCGGCACCGATCAGGTTGCGGGTGGAATCCATCAGGGGCATGTGCACGGTGACCATATCGGCGGTGGTGAAAACCTCGTCGATTGAAGAAGTCCACGATTGCACGAAGGAAAATTCCGGCTTTTTGCTCAGCTCTGCGGCGCGGGGATCAAAGGCCACCACTTTCATGCCGAGGGCGTGGCAGGCCTTGCCGACGAGATTTCCAATGGCTCCGAAGCCCAAGATTCCCAGGGTACGCCCGGAGGCTTCTGCGCCAACTAGCTCTTTTTTCTCCCAGAGGTTTTGTTTCATGCCGGAGGTGGCGCGCGGAATTTCTCGCAAAAGGCCGAAGATAAAACCCACGGTGAGTTCGGCCACGGCATTGTTGTTCACGCCAGGGCAGTTGAGCACGAGGGTGTTATTGGCGGTGGCGGCGGGCACGTCCACATTGTCCACGCCGGCGCCGGCACGCATCACCACTTTGAGTTTGGGCGCGAGCGCAAAGAGATCCTTGGTCATTTTCGTGGCCGAGCGGATCACGATCGCGTCGGTGGTGGGGAGGGCCGCTTTTAGCGCGTCCTTCTCCAGGCTTTTGTGAAAAGTGATATCGAAGAGGCCGCTCGTTTCGAGCATTTGTAGGCCTTCGGAGGAGAGCCCGTCCGTGATCAGAAGCTTGGTTTTCGGCATTGTTAAAGATCCCCTGTATGAAAACGAAGGGCTCATCATAGCGCAGGCGCCGGAAAATAAAAAGGAGAGGCCGGCTGGCCTCTCCCTCACATGGCGTTGTGATTTCTTACTGTTTGGTGCGTTTGGCGGCTTTTTGCAGCTCTTTTTGGGAACGCACTTTGTCGAGAATGGTCAAGGCTTCGTCGCGCAGGTCGTTCTCGTGCACAAAACGATAGAAGGCTTCCATATCGGCCTGTTGGCGAAAGTTTTTGGGCACCCCTCCAGCTAGGGTGTTTTTGCTGTCAGCGGAAAGATCGAGTTCTTCGTTCATAGGTCGGGTCTCCTTCTAGGGCTCTGGGGGTCGGGAAGCTTATTGCTGAGGAATATTTTCTACCATAGTGGGCGCTGTTTCTAATAGGCCGTAGCGGTGAAGCTTGTTGTAGAGAGTTTTGATAGTGATTCCAAGCACTTTGGCCGTACGGGTTTTGTTGCCGTGCTGGTAGGCGAGCATTTGTAGGATGTGGTTGCGCTCTAGGTCTTCTAGCGTCATGGCGAGGGCAGGGCCGGCATTGGTCACGCCACTGGCGGGGCCGGCGGCTTGGCTGCTCTGGGCCATGCGGATATTGAAAGGCAGGTCCTCGAGGCGGATTTCGGGGCCTTCGGTGAGGATGCGTAGCTGTTCGATGGTGTTCTGCAGCTCGCGAATGTTCCCGGGCCAGCCGTAGTTCTTCAGGGCGTCCATCGCCTTGGGATCGATCGAGAGCAGGCGTAGGTTTCCGTAGCGTGAGCTATCCAGGAAGGATTTTACCAACATCGCAATGTCCTCAGGGCGCTTGCGCAGAGGGGGCACGCGGAGGGTGATGGTATTGAGGCGGTAGAAAAGATCTTCGCGGAAGCGGCCAGCCTTCACTTCGGTTTCCAGGTCGCGGTTCGTGGCCGAGAGTACGCGCACGTCCACACGAATGGGCTGCTTGCCGCCGATGCGGTACATCTCGCCCTCTTGGATGAAGCGCAGGAGCTTGGTCTGGATATTGAGGCTCATCTCGCCGATTTCGTCGAGGAAGAGGGTGCCGCCATCGGCGGTTTCGGCCAAGCCGATCTTTTGCACCACGGCCCCGGTGAAGGAGCCTTTCTCGTGACCAAAAAGCTCGCTCTCTAGCAGGCTTTCCTGAAGGGCGCCGCAGTTGATGGTGACGAAGGGTTTGTCGATCCGGTCGCTCTGGCGGTGAATGCGATGGGCGATGAGTTCTTTCCCGGTGCCGCTTTCCCCTTGGATGAGCACGGAGACGCGGGTGGGGGCAATTTTATCGACCATGCTGAGGAGCGAGGCAATGGCGGGGGATTGGCCGATGATCTCTTTGGAGCCAGAGCTGCGGCTCACGATGGTCTTGAGCGCGCGGTTCTCTTTCTGCAGGAGTTTTTGTTGCTCGAGAATGCGTTCGTTGGCCACGCGGAGCTCTTGGGTTTTTTCTTCCACGATCTTTTTTAGCTCTTTGTTGAAATCATTCACGCGGATGAAGAGCTGGGCATTGGAAAGCGCGAGCGACACCTGGGCGCCGATGCCCTCCATCACGTAGAGATCGTCCTCGTCGAAGGCATTGGCTTCGGCGGCTTCCACGTTCAGCACGCCGATCATGCTTTGGTCGGCATCAATGATGGGCACGCAGAGAGCGGATTTGGTTTCGATGGGCAGCTTGAGCGAAGTGAAATTAGGGTCTTTGCTCACGTCGTTGGAGAGATGGGCTTTTTTGGTTTTCACCACGTAGCCGATCACGCCCTCGCCCTTGAGCTGGAAGCCGGGGGAAAGAAAATTGGCGTAAGCGCCTTCGTGGGCCTGAAGCGTATTGGTGCCATCGCGGGCCGTGGTCCAGAGGCTGATGTAATAATATTTGAAGCGGCTTTGGATGATCTTGAGGGTGTCTTTGTAAAGATTTTCGGCAGTGAGTAGGCTTTGGAGGCGGTGGCTGAGCTCGTTGAGCATGAGCAACTGCGTGCGATGTTTATCGGTAAGAGAAGGAAGCTTGTGGTCAGACATAAACAAATGCTCCATGGCTCTAAATACACAGTAGGACTGTAAGGATGCCAAAGGTACAGCGCGCTGCATAATATAAAAAATACAGCTTAAGGGCAAGTCTTTTTTACCGGAATTTTATGAACCCGTTGATATTGTTCTGGTTTATTTTTGCAGCGGCTTAAGCTTACGAAATCTGTGGGAAATTTGGCTTTTTGCGCGGGAGTCGGAGGGAGATCCGGTCTTACAAGATCTGTCTTTTGGCCATTTGGGGGCTGGTTTGATTATGGAAAAATATAACTGGAGATTTTCGCCTGTAATTTGGTCCGATCGGGTGGGGAGCCTAAATTCTTGAAATGACTGGGGAAGAAAAAAGCTGGGCCGGTTGCCCGGCCGTTGGGCTAGTTCGCGGGGAATAGTTCGGAAACTATGGCCGCCGCCGCTTGCCTTGGATTGTTTCCGTTTTCCTGCAGTTTTTGGCAGAAAAGAACGCCGTAGACCTTCATTTGAATTCCTTTATCTGCGGGAATGCTAAGGGTGTCACCGTTTCTTGTGTTCGGAAAAATTTCCATGCGGCCAAGATTGCCGTACTCGAGTGAACTAGCCGAAACTTCTTGAGCATGGTCATTGAGGACGAGGTTGATCACAATCATTTCAAAATTGCTCGAGCGCGCCAGTCTCTCGGAAGTCGCATTCCTCGAGTGGATGAGAAGATCGACAATGGAGGCATAGCTTGCACGGTCGGCCGCTGGCAGGGATAGATCATCCCGTCTTGCTTCGGCAGCACGAATATTTTCTTTGATCTTTATATAGTCAGTCACAGTGGCCTGAAGGCCTACACATTCACCGGAGTTTACTCCTGAAGAAATGCTCGTGATTTCCGCATTTGCAAAGGCGGACGGGGCGAAAGAGAGCAGAACGAATGGCAGTAGGAAGATGGCTTTCATGGGCGGTTCTCCAATTAGGGAAGTGGCAGGGAGGGAGAGTACGAAACTTCGCCTCTTATTTCACCTGTTATAATTCCAACACTTGTTTCGAAAGTGGACATTGCCGGCCAAGCTACCCTTAGAGCTAATCTTTATAGTTCTAGGTGGCAGGGCCCGGAAATTTTTTAGCATAAAGATCTACCGGCAATAGCTATTCCAACTGAACCAATGCACCGAGCACTGGGCACGAAAAAACAGTTTTGGCCCTAATTCGCCGGACCCCATTTGGGCGCTTCACAGTTGCCGAAATTGGAAGTGATCTGCCGGTGCACCGTATTGTCCACATTGGTGATGTAGAGGTTCTTCTTGCCCTTGCGGTTGGAAGAATAGGCGATGAAATAGCCATCTGGGGCGAAGTCGGGGTCTTCATTATTGCCCATGTTTTTAGTGAGCCGTTCGATATCGGTGCCATCCGGATTCATGATGAAGATATCGAACTTGCCTTCATCCCAGCCGGCAAAGGCAATCTTATTGCCTGCGGGCGACCAAGAGGGCGTGGCATTGTAGTGGCCGGCGTAGGTGAGGCGCTGCACATTGGCCCCACTAGCCTCCATCTTGAACACCATCGGCCGGCCAGAGCGATCCGACACGAAGGCAATCCATTTTCCATCCGGGCTCCAGGACGGGTCCACATCGAGGCCGTAGGAATTCGTGATCCTTTGCACCACCTTGGAATCGGGGTCCATCAAGAAGAGCTCCGAATTCCCAGGAAAACTCATCGTGAGCGCGATTTGCCGGCCCGAGGGCGAAAAGGCCGCGCCCGAATTGATGCCCGGCCGCTTGGAAAGCATGCTGGTTTTACCTACGCTGAGATCGTAGAGAAAGAGATTGTGGTTGCGCACATTGCGGTCGTTGGCGGTCACGGCAGTAAATGCAATTTGTTTTCCATTGGGCTTCCAGGCGGGCGCCATGGTGTGCGAGAAATTCGAGGTCACCTTAATCGGGTTGTAACCATCATAGTCCATCACGTAGATCTCTTTGCGGCCCGTGCGGTCCGACACAAAGGCGATCTTCGAAGTGAAGGGGCCTTTTTTTCCGGTTAGCGCGAGCAGCACATCGTTGGAAACGGTGTGGGCCATCTTGCGAAGCGCATCGTTTTTCGCTTTATAGGATTTGGCCAACAATTCCTTCCCGCTCTGCACGGCATAGAGATGGATTTCCAGGGAGGCCTCCCGGCTGTTCACGGAGCCCTTGCCCTTAATCACGAATTCCGCACCGATGCCGGACCAATCTTTCATTTTGAAGGTGCCCGGAGACACGCCGGCCTTATTCGGGTCTTCCACGAAGGCGGCCGGATTGAGGAAATCAAAGAGGCCCGAAAAGGCTAGGTCTTCCATGATGATTTCGCGCGTGGAGCGGATTTGTCCCTCGGCATCGCTGCCAGACTGGATGGTGGGAAAGGCCACGATCGATTTGCGCGTGCGCGCTTCCCCCACGGCGATGCGAATCACCGGCTCTTCGGCGAGTGCAGGGAAGGTGGTTGAAAACAGAGCCAAAAACAAGAAAAGGATTTTCATAGCGGGAATAATACCTCCACTCCCTGATTTCTCAACACATTGGACATTTCTTCGGGCGGTGGGGCAAAAGAGCTTCTCTGCACCGTTCCCTTCACAAACTCATCAAAAATATCATTGCCCGAGGATTGCACGAAACGAGATCGTATGACCTTACCGCGAGCATCGAGGAAGATGTGGACCACCGCACGCAAGCCCTTGGACTGCAGGTAGACCGGCAAGTCCCAGTTGGAGCGGAGTATTTCCCGGATGTGTCCGATATAGGCATCCTGCAGGGGCTTCATCGTGCCCTCGCTGCTGCTGCCTTGGTTCTTCTGGTTGCCACGGATAGCTTCGCGGTAGGTCTGCTCAAATTTTTTCAGTTCGGCTTCTTTTTTGCTCAGCAGCTCCTGCTGTTTTTTGTCTTGAGCTTTTTGGTCTTTCTTCACCTGGTCGCGCATGCGCTTGAGCGCATCCTTGGTGCGGTCCTCCGCTTCCTTGGATTTCTTTTTTTCCAAAGCCATGGCATCGCGATCATTCGCGTCTTTTTCCTCTTTTGCCTCCACCTTTTCTTCTTCCTTAGGGGT
>JAKFYM010000321.1 GCA_021730855.1 Bdellovibrionales bacterium | reverse complement strand
ACTGCGCTCGGCTGCCTCAATCTTGAGGCAGCCGAGCGCAGTACGCACGAATTTGTCTTTCTCACCTGGGACAAGCAGGGAATCCCAAACGCTCTTCCGCGAAATGTTTCTTTTCATTCGCTTGCGGTGCATGGCCTGGAGCGAGTTTTTTTAAAGATCTTCGGCATCACGCGCTCCTCTAAAATGCTCAGGCGCTTGCTGGAGAGGCTGGGCATTGAATTCATATTTTATCCCGTGCCTTCCTTGCTCACCTATGAGCTTCCCTTTGCGTTGGTGCACTGGGACTTGCAGCATCGAAATAATCCCTATTTTTCGGAAGTGAGTGCAGGCAAAGAGTGGGCCAGGCGCGAAGAGCTTTTTACCCATTCGCTGGAGCGTGCTGCTTTTATCGTCACTGGCACTAGCCAGGGAAAGACGGAAATCGAGCGTTACTACGCTGTGCCTGGAGACCGCATCCGGGTGGCTCCCTTGCCCACGCCTCGCTTTGCCCTGTCTCAGACAGTTCGCAACGATGCGGTGCTAGAACGGCTTTCGCTGCCGGATCGTTTTCTTTTTTATCCCGCGCAGTTTTGGGCGCATAAAAATCATGTCAACTTGCTGTATGCCCTTCACTATCTAAAAAACGAGCGAGGCCTAGAATGCCACATGGTATTTGCAGGCGGTGACAAAGGAAATCTCCCGCATGTGCGCGCCACTGCAGAAAAATTGGGGGTGAGTTCCCAGCTGCACATCGCTGGTTTTGTTTCTCAGGCGGAGCTAGTTGCTCTTTACCAAAAGGCCTCCGCCCTAACCTTCATGACGCTTTGTGGTCCTGACAATCTTCCTCCCCTCGAGGCTTTTGCCTTGGGTTGCCCGGTGATAGCTTCAAATGTTCCTGGGGCAGAAGAGCAATTGGGAGATGCCGCGCTCCTGGTGAATCCCACAGATGAAAAAGAAATCGGAGAAGCGATCTTTCGTGTGCTGCGTGAGCCGGCGCTCCGGGCGGAATTGGTGCAAAAGGGGCGGGATCGGGCTGAGCGTTATTCGGGGAGCCGCTTCATGGAGGCGGTATTCCAGCCATTGGACGATTTTGCTCGTGTCCGGCGCACTTGGATGTCAAATTATTCCAAACTAAGGAATTGAGCATGAAAAAGGCCAAAAAAGAAAATTTCTTTGAAAACCTCCACGAGCACGGAGAGCTGAAATACTCTTCCGACCGAAGTTTTGGTTTTGTCTTTGCGGTTTTTTTTTCCTTGCTCACGATTTGGCCGCTTTTTTCGGGCCGTAGTCCGCGCTGGGGGGCTCTTGCGCTTGCGTTTCTATTCCTGGCCACGGCCCTGCTTTTTCCAAGGGCGCTGGGTCCCTTGAATCGTTTATGGGCGAAGCTAGGGCTCGTCTTGCAAAAAATCATGACCCCTCTAATAATGGGCGTATTGTTTTATTTGCTGTTCACACCTATAGGAGTGTTGTTAAGGATTTTTGGGAAGGATCCCATGCGCAAAAAATTGGAGCCACAATCCAAAACATACTGGATGGGGCGGGGCGAGAGTGAGCCCAAACCACAAACCCTATCGAATCAATTTTGAGGATTCTTCCATGTCGATTTTTTTAGAGCTTTGGGCATTCATGAAAGCAAGGAAAAAGTTTTGGTTGGCACCAGTGCTTTTTGTGATGGTGGGCTTGGGCGCATTGATCGTATTCAGCAGCGGATCTGCCGTGGCACCCTTTATTTACACTCTTTTCTAAATGAAAATTGTAGGCATCTCCGCGTTTTACCATGATAGCGCTGCAGCTTTGGTGAGCGACGGTGAAATCGTGGCTGCGGCTCAGGAAGAACGATTCACCAGAAAAAAGCACGACGCGAGTTTTCCACGTCAATCGCTGCAGTTTTGCTTAAAAAAAGCAGGCATTGGCATCCAAGATGTGGACTACGTCACTTTCTACGACAAACCCTTTTTGAAGTTCGAGCGCCTTTTAGAGACGTATATTGCTTTTGCTCCAAGGGGGTTTCGCTCCTTCCGCACGGCCATGCCGATTTGGCTAAAAGAAAAGTTGTTTCAGAAGCGCATGATCGAGGAAGAGTTAAAAAAAGAAGCACCGGAATTCGACTGGACCAATAAGCTGCTCTTCTCCGAACACCATTTTAGCCATGCGGCCAGTGCTTTTTTCCCATCTCCCTTTGAAGAAGCCGCCGTGCTTACCATGGATGGGGCGGGCGAATGGACCACGTCTTCCCTCGCTCTCGGGCAAGGAAACGACCTTTTCATCCAGAAAGAAATTCACTTCCCACATTCCTTAGGGCTGCTTTACTCCGCCTTCACTTATTATACGGGCTTTAAGGTGAATTCGGGTGAATACAAAGTGATGGGCTTGGCGCCTTACGGTGAACCTAAATATGCCTCTCTAATTCTAGAAAAAGTGATGGACCTCAAGCCCGACGGATCCTTTCGCTTAAACATGGATTATTTTAACTACTGCACGGGCCTGACAATGACGAATGAGAAGTTCAATCGTCTTTTTGGTGGCGCTGTACGCCGCGCGGAAGAGCCTCTCACCCAACATCATATGGACCTCGCCGCATCGATCCAGGCGGTCACGGAAGAGGTGGTCTTGCGGATGACTCGCTCGATCGCTGCGGAGACCGGACTGAAGAATCTTTGTTTAGCTGGGGGCGTGGCCCTTAACTGCGTGGCCAACGGTAAGGTGTTGCAGGACGGAAAGTTTGAAAAGATCTGGATTCAGCCTGCTGCGGGTGATGCGGGAGGAGCCCTTGGAGCCGCTTTGGCTGGATACCATTCCTTTTTGCGCAAGCCACGAAAGGTGGGGGCCACTGATGCGATGCGCGGATCCTATCTAGGCCCTGAATTTCCGCAGCAGGAAATAGAGGATCGTCTGCGCAATATGGGAGCAAAATTTGAAGTCCTTCCAGAGGACGAGATGATTGATGCCTGCGCCTCAGCCTTGGCGGAGGGAAAAGCTCTTGGCTGGTTTCAGGGACGTATGGAGTTTGGCCCACGGGCCTTGGGGGGGCGCTCGATCCTCGCGGATGCTCGTTCCCAGACCATGCAGTCGGTACTGAACTTGAAAGTGAAGTACCGGGAATCTTTCCGTCCTTTTGCGCCCTCTGTGCTGCGCGAAGATGTTTCTGACTGGTTTGAGTTAAACGCCGATAGCCCGTATATGCTTTTGGTGGCGGATGTGGCGAAGAAGCGGCAACGGGTCATGACGGAGGACGAAAACCGTCTTTTCGGCATTGCTAA
Source organism: Bdellovibrionales bacterium (assembly GCA_021730855.1). Classification (GTDB taxonomy): domain Bacteria; phylum Bdellovibrionota; class UBA1018; order CAIPTA01; family CAIPTA01; genus JAKFYM01. The sequence goes on along the minus strand of JAKFYM010000321.1, from coordinate 8,581 downwards.
GCTGAACATCCCTCGCTCGGAGATCCCCGCGGTCACTCATGTGGATTATTCGGCCCGGGTGCAGACAGTGCATCGGGACACCAATCGTCTTTACCATGAGCTGATTTCGGCCTTTAAGAAGAAGACCGGCTGCCCCGTGCTGGTGAACACTAGCTTCAATGTGCGGGGTGAGCCCATTGTAGGCTCTCCCGAGGACGCCTTCCGCTGTTTCATGGGTTCTGAGATCGAGGTGCTCGCGGTGGGCCGCTGCCTGCTCAGGAAAGAAGAGCAGAATCCCGCGCTCAAGCTAGATTACAAAAATTCCTTCGAACTAGACTAGGATGGAAAATGTGAGGTCCTCGCAGCAAGAGACGCTGGTCCGCCATTTCCACTTCTAAGTATTCTCTACGATCGGGATAGAAATCCACTGTATGCCGGATTTCTTGAAGCATGGGTGAAGTCTGCATTAGGCCGCTCGTCCCAAGCGGATGCGGAAAAACCCAACCAACGTCATTTTCAGGAGAATAAATCCATGGCGAAATCTATGAATATTGGTGCTGCCATAGGTGCGGGCGCGGTAACGGATCGGAATGTCCACGGTTCCTAAGGCCAGCACAGCCGCCGGAAACAATAGCTCAAAATCCCCGAAGGGATCGAAATCACCAAAGTCGTCACGCCAGGCCACGAAGCGGGCATAGTCGGAGCGGCTCACGAGCTTGGTTCCACAGAGAGAATCTCCTAAGGGGGCTTCCAGCACAAAACTCAGGGCCTTGGCGAAAAAAATATTTCCTAGGAGATTGAGGAAGCGCATGGCTTCGCCTTCCATGGGGTAGACTAGGCGGCTGCCATTCACAAAATCAGCCTGGCCTTTCACATAGGCATCGTAGAAGCGCAGGAGCAACTCTGGTGGCATGGTGAGGTCGGCATCAAGGATGGTGAGCAAATCGCCCGAGGCTTGGGAAAATCCAAGGCGAACCGCATCTACCTTCCCCTTGCCAGTCTGGCGCAGGGCCTGGATCTTCATTGTGGATCCGTATTTTTCCTGCACACGCAGGATTTCTTCCCAAGTATTGTCCTTGGAGTGGCCTTCCACGAAGATCACTTCGAGGGTGGCACCTTCGATCTGCGGCATGCGTTTGATGGCATTTTCAATATTCCCTTTTTCGTTCCGAGCGGGAATGACCACCGACAAAGAAGGTTTGGTAGCCGAAGCTTTGCGTGGGCGGAGGACCACGATTTGTCCGAGGGCAAACCAACGCAGGAGTGGGGTGGCCTGAAGCACGCGGTTAATCAGGCTGCCGAGCCCCAAGAAGCGAAAGGGGAAATAGCCCACCGGACGGCCGCGCACGAGCTCGAAACCGGCAAGCTCAGAAAGATTCTCTAGAGTGCGCTGGGTAAAAAAAGTGGTGGGAAGCTCGCCCGAACGAATGCCGAGGCGATTCGCCCAGAGATAGACACCCCGCAAATAGGAGTTATACACCACGGCCACAATCCGATCTTGCCGATCTAGCCGCTCATACAACTGGCGCAGAAGGCCTTCGATATCGTAGTGGTGGTTTAAATTCCCGTTGAGAAGATAGAGGTGCCGCTGATTCTTGCGGGAATCGGTTTCTAGTTGTTCCAATATCCCTTTTTTCGGGCAGTCCACTAGCTCAAGAAGCTTGCCATCATCATTAGTGCGGGGAAAAAGCTGGAACATCGCATCATAGTAGCGGCTGAAAGTGCTGATCTCGGAGGCCAGTAAATCATTCACGTAGGGACGGCAAAAGGCTTGGTAGAACCGTCCGATCAGGCCGGGTTTGCTGGACACGGATTGAATTGTTGGGAGCATATTTCTATCTATCGTGAGGCCAGCGCAATGGCTACGATTTTATTGGACTCCCCTGGGGAAGCTAGATAGTTTTGGCATTCCATGTATATTCTCGGAATCAGCAGCTATGCCCATGAATCTTCTTGTGCCCTGATTAAGGACGGCAAGATCTGCGCCCTTGGCGAGGAAGAACGATTCAATCGCGAAAAGCACACCTGGAAATTTCCAGAAAATGCCATTCGGTATTGTTTAGATAAAGAGAAAATCACGATCTCCGATGTGGAGGCGTTCACATTTTTCTGGGTTCCGATGAAGGAGTTGCGGGACAATTTAGGGCATTTCCTAAAGTACATGCCCGCCAGCTTGAACCTATTACGCTCGCCCTCGGGCAGTGATGACATGGGTTTTCTTAGCCGGGTGCTGGCGATGCAGAATGTGGGCAAGGATTTGCAAAAACGCTTCAACATGAAGCGAACGCCGGAAATCCATTTCGTCGAGCATCACCTTTGCCATGCCTCTAGCGCATTTTTCATTTCCAAATTTGAAGAAGCCGCCATCCTCACAGTGGACGGAAGAGGCGAGAGCACTTCCACCATGCTTTCCGTGGGACGCGGCACGAAGATCGAGAAAATCCAGGAAATTGCGGTGCCTCATTCCTTGGGACACCTTTATGCAAGCATGACCGATTTCTTAGGCTTCAAGCCCTTCTTTGATGAATGGAAAGTGATGGGGATGTCGGCCTACGGGCGCGATACCTACGTGAAGGAATTTGAAAAGGTCTTGGACTTCGACCAAAATGGAATTTACCGCCTAAACTTGGATTATTTTTCTTTCCATACCCATGGCCAAAGCCAGTGGCTGAGCAAAAAGTTTTTCGATACCTTTGGTCCCAAACGAACCCGTGGCGGCGAGTACACCCAGCACTACTACGACATTGCCTATGCTTTGCAGCGAGCGGTGGAAAAGGCGGGCGTGAATCTGGCCAATCACCTCTATGAGAAAACTAAGCTGCCCAACCTCTGCATGACGGGCGGGGTGGTGCTGAATTGTTTGATGAACAAGGAAATTGTGACCAGGACTCCGTTTAAAGATTATTTCTTTCAACCGATTGCCAACGATGCTGGTACCTCTCTTGGTTCGGCTCTCTACCACTACCATCAGGTGCTGGGGAAGCCGCGCAACTTTGTCTTCGAATCGGTGTATTGGGGACCGGAGTTCACGAATGAAGAAATAGAAAAATCTTTGAAGGAAAATAAGGTCTCTTATTTTCGTACCGATCGCATTGCCGCCGATACTGCTCGCCGGATCGCCGACGGGAAAATAGTCGGTTGGTTCCAGGGCCGTATGGAATGCGGGCCTCGCGCGCTCGGAAATCGCAGCATCACTGTGGATCCCACCCGCGTGGAAATGAAAGACAAGCTGAATGCACGGGTGAAGCGTCGGGAAGGTTTTCGTCCCTTTGCTCCTTCCGTGCTGGAAGAGAAGGCCCATGAATATTTCGACCTGCCTAAGGGCCAGCCATCACCCCACATGATTCTGATCGCCGATGTAAAGCCTGAGAAGCGCTCGGTGATCCCACCTGTGACTCATGCCGATAATACTGCACGCGTGCATACGGTGAGTCGTAAGGTGAATCCTCGTTATTGGGATTTGATTTCGGAGTTTGAAAAGCTTTCGGGGGTGCCGGTGCTCTTGAATACTTCTTTCAATGAAAATGAGCCCATCGTTTGCACTCCGGACCAAGCGATCAAATGTTTTCTGCGGACGGAATTTGACGTGCTGGCCATAGGAGACTTCATAGTCGAGAAGCACCGATGAAGGCGGTCATTTTAGCTGGTGGCCTTGGCACTAGGCTGCGCCCTTTTACTGAGATCATTCCCAAGCCGCTCCTACCGGTTGGCGAGAAATCAGTGCTTGAAATCCAGATCGAGCGCTTGCGCAGGCACGGATTCCGCGAAATCTATCTGGCCACTAACTATAAGGCTGATTACATCCGTAATTTCTTTGGCGATGGATCTCAGTTTGGCGTGCGCATTGAGATCAGCAAGGAAGAAGAGCCGCTCGGAACCGCCGGCCCGCTCACTCTGCTCAAGGACAAGCTCACGGAACCTTTTCTCGTGATGAATGGGGACATTCTTACCCTGGCGAATTTTTCTGAACTGGTGGCCTTCGCTGGCACCAAAAACACAGAGCTCACCATCGGTGTGAAAAAGCACATCACTCCCTACGCCTTTGGTGATATCTTTTTTGATGGCGATTATGTGACTGGGATCGAAGAGAAGCCCGACATCGTGAAATATATCTTAGCTGGGGTGTATATGATGAGCCCGGCGATTTTCGAGCATATTCCCGAGCGCACCTATTTCGGCATGGACAAGCTGATTAAGTCGCTACTCGCACAGGGCAAGCGCGTGACGAAATACGATATCAAGGAGTACTGGCTCGACATCGGACAGATCGAAGACTATGAAAAAGCCCAACAGGTCTATACCACTCATTTTCGCGGAGATAAGGAATGAAGCGCCTTTTAGTGACAGGGGCGGCGGGCTTTCTTGGCTCGCATCTGGTGGAGGCTTGCCTGCAGGCCGGTCATTCCGTGCGCTGTCTGGTGCGCTACAACTCCCGTGGATCCTGGGGTTGGCTAGAGGATTTTCCCAATAAAAAATCTTTAGAAGTGCGCGCAGGCGACATCCGCGATTTTGATTCCGTGCGCGCACATATGGACGGTTGCGACGGCGTCCTACACTTGGCAGCTCTGATTGGCATTCCCTATTCCTATGAGTCGCCTCTCGCTTACATCCGCACCAATGTGGAAGGCACCTATAATGTGTTGCAGTCGGCGCGTACCCTCGGTGTCAAGGACGTGATTGTCACCTCCACGAGCGAGACCTATGGCACCGCCCAACGCGTGCCGATTGACGAAGACCATCCCTTGGTGGGGCAGTCTCCTTATTCCGCCTCCAAGATCGCGGCAGACCAGTTGGCGATTTCGTTTCACCGCTCCTTTGGTTTGCCCGTGAAAATTGTACGCCCCTTTAATGTGTATGGCCCCCGCCAAAGCGCGCGCGCTATTATCCCCACCGTGATCACACAGATCCTGGCCGGAAAAAAGCAGCTCAAGCTCGGCAATCTCACTCCCACCCGTGACCTCACTTTTGTGAAGGACACCGCTCGTGCTTTCCTGGCCGTGCTGGATGAACCTAGTTTTGCTGGGCAGGTGGTGAATGTGGGCAATGGTAAAGAGATCTCCGTGGGAGATCTGGTGCAGCGGATTGCCAGTGTGATGAGCGCGAAAGTGGAAATCATTGCTGAGGAGCAAAGGGTGAGGCCAGCCGCCAGTGAGGTGGAGCGTCTGCTTTGCGACAATACACGGATCCTGAAAACATCCTGGCGCCCGGAATACGATCTAGAGCGCGGCTTACAGGAAACCGTTCACTTTCTGCAAGCCAATCAACACCTTTATAAACCAGAAAGCTATAATGTCTGAGTTTATCCCGCTCTCCGTGCCCAGCCTGCGCGGGAATGAGTGGAAGTATGTCAAAGAATGTCTAGATGGGGAGTGGGTTTCTTCTGCTGGCCCTTTTGTGGATCGTTTTGAAAAGGAATTTGCTCAATACGTGGGAGCGCGCCATGCAGTGGCCTGCGCGAGTGGCACGGCGGCCCTGCATGTTTCGCTCTTGCTGGCCGGAGTGCAGCCGGGAGACGAAGTCTTGGTGCCCACGCTCACCTTCATCGCCTCCGTCAATGTGATCCGCTATTGCGGGGCTCATCCCGTTTTTTTTGATGCTGATGATTTTTACAATTTGCAGTCGCCCCAAGTGGAAACATTTCTCCGCGGCTGCGAACAAACTGCTCAGGGGTTGCGTAATCCGAAAACTGGCCGCCGCGTGGCGGCGCTTCTGCCCGTGCATGTTTTCGGCAATGCGGTGGACTTAGTGGCGCTCGAGCGCCTTTGCGCGCAGCTTGGGCTGCCGATAGTGGAGGATGCCGCCGAGAGCTTGGGCTCACGCTACCAGGGCAGGCATGGCAATCGGCATACTGGCACGGTGGGGCGGCTCGGAGCTTTTTCTTTTAATGGCAATAAGATCATCACCACCGGCGGTGGGGGCATGATCGTGACCGATGACGAAGCACTCGCCAAAAAGGCACGCTATCTCACCACGCAGGCAAAGGACGATGAGGTTCGTTTTGTGCACGACGAAGTGGGCTTCAATTACCGCATGACCAATGTGCAAGCGGCCATGGGCGTGGCTCAACTCGAACAGCTGGAGCGACACAAGGCCCGCAAAAAAGAAATTTTTCAGCAATATGGGTCCGCGCTAGCAGAGGTGCGGGGCCTGCGCCTGGCCTCAGTTCCCGATTTTGCTGATAATAACCATTGGATGTTTGGGCTGCAGGTAGGCCCGGAATACGGCGAAGATCGCGAAATTTTGATGGCGCGTTTGCAGAGGGTCGGAATCCAGACCCGACCGGTCTGGGTGCCAAATCACCGGCAAAAGCCTTTTCTAGATTGTGAACGTATGGAGATGAGTGGAGCTGAGGGCCTGTGGCAGTGCACCCTAAATATTCCTTGTTCTAGTGGGCTCACGAATGCCCAAGTGGATCGCGTGATCCGGGAGTTGCGTCGTGAGTAAATTGCCTATAGTGCTTTTGGGCGGAGGCGGTCATGGCAAAGTGGTTTTGGATCTTCTATTGCGGCTGCCGGGCTATGAAGTGCTGGGCTATCTCGATCCCAAAGATAGAGGCAACCTTCTGGGCTACCCGTGGCTGGGCGACGAAAGTAAGCTCTCCGCTTTCTTGCGAGAGCATAGCGGCCTATGCGGGGCGATTGGCTTAGGAAAAGTGGATTCCAGTTCGAAGCGGCGCTTGGCTTTCGAGAAGTGGCGGCAGACCGGCTTGGTGTTCCCGGCCCTCGTGGCCCCTGGGGCTTATGTGTCGGCAGCGGCGAAGATTTTTGAAGGGGCCGTGGTGATGGAGGGGGCGATTGTGCAGCCGGGCGCTCAAGTGGGAGCCGGTGCTATCGTGAACACTCGTGCAGCCGTGGACCACGACTGCTGGATCGGGGAAAACGTGCACCTCGCTCCGGGCTCAGTCTTAAGTGGAGAGGTGCAGGTGGGGCGCGACAGCATGATCGGCGTGGGAGCCGTGGTGCGCGAGGGGGTGCGTATCACTGAGGGCTGCCTCGTGGGAGCGGGAGCTGTGGTGGTGGACCGCGAGCTCTGCAATAAGCCGGGAGTCTATTTGGGAACACCTGCGCGCAGGAGAGAGGCATGAGGGTCCTTGTGGCGGTGATCGCCTACAATGAAGCAGAGAATCTGGTGCGCACCCTGGCGGACCTGAAAGCTCACGGGCCCGCCGGGATCGACATTGTGGTGATCGACAACGGCTCCACCGACAACACCAAAGAAGTGGCGTTCCAGGCCGGCGTGCCGGTGGTGAGTCATTTTACGAACTCCGGCAGCAGCATGGGCACCGTGACCACCTATTTCCGCTATGCGGACCAAAAGGGCTACGATGTGCTCTGTCAGTTTGACGGCGATGGCCAGCATATGGCCTCTGAGCTACACAAAATCATCGGGCCCGTGAAAGAGGGACGAGCGGACTACGTGATCGGCTCCCGCTTCCTGCAGAAAGAGGGTTTTCAGTCCTATTTTTTCCGGCGCCTAGGGATTCGGCTCTTTGCCTTGCTGGATTCCCTGATCGTGGGGCAAAAGCTCACCGACGTGACCTCCGGCTTCCGCGCCTACGACAAAAAAGTAATGCGCCTCTTTTCTCGTCATTTTCCCTATGAGCTTTCCGACACCAACCAGCTGCTGCTGCTTAGTCATTTTGCCGGTGCGCGGCTGCTCGAGGTGCCCGTGGTGATGCGGGCGCGGGAAAAGGGCACGTCAGAGTTCCGGTCGATGGCTGCGTTTACTTTTCCGGTGAAGGGTGTGATGAATATTCTCGGTTGTCTGCTGCAAGGAAGGAGAAAAATATGGGACTAAAAATCAAACTCTTGGCGATGGTCATTGGTTTTGCTTTCCTGCTCTTTGTCCTGCTATCGGTGCGCCGCAACCAGATGCGACCTTCCTATTCCGTGCTCTGGATGGGCATCTCGATATTTCTGGTTTCCGTGCCCTTGCTCGAGCCTTTCTACCAATGGCTAGCCAGCTCGGTGATTGGCATCGTCGATGCCAGGCATGTGATCTATATCGTCTTGATTGGTTACCTGCTGGTCTACCTCTTTTATCTCACGCAGAGGGTGAGCAAGCTTTCGGATCGCTTGCATGTGCTGCTTTCGCAGACGGCGATCCTCGAGGCTGAGATAAAAAACGTGCGCGCGGAAAAGAAACTTTAAGAGCTGGTTTGAGGCTGACGCACGTCGCGGATCACTACGGCAGGATTCCCGCCCACCACCGAATAGTCCGGCACATTCTTGGTGACCACCGCTCCCGCCGCGATCAGGCAGCAGCGGCCCACCTGCACTCCGGGCAGGATGATAGCATTTACTCCCACGAAAGTTCCGTAGCCGATCTTCACCGGAGATTTCTGGCTGTCCACACCGAGGATTTCCGCCAAGGGATTGGTGGGGTTGAAGTGCGCGATGATTTTCACCCCGCGCGTGAGGTAGACCTCTTCTTCGATCGTGACCAATTCCGGATAGAGCGAATCGATGAGCACATTGGGGGCGATATACGTCTTGAACGGACTGCCCATTTGCACGCCCCGCCATTTGTTGAGCAGGGCGGGAAGCCACATCGGAAAAAAAAGATAATAAGCCGCGTAACCGAGCAGGCCTTTCCAGAGCTG
>JAKFYM010000241.1 GCA_021730855.1 Bdellovibrionales bacterium | reverse complement strand
AGCCGCTGGGACGTATTTACCCATGGCGGCCGGATGAATACCGGTATTGACGCTGTGAAATGGGCTCGGCGAGGGCAAAAGCTAGGCGCCGGAGAAATCTTGATCACGAGCATGGACTGCGACGGGACTAAAGAGGGGTATGATTTAGAGCTGACGCGCTCCATCAGTCGCGCCGTGACCATTCCGGTAATCGCCTCCGGGGGAGTGGGGACGCTTCAGCATTTGGCCGACGGCATTCAAAGGGGCGAGGCCGATGCGGTTCTGGATAAACTAGACACCCTCGGCACCGAAATTCACCAGGCCATCTATCAGGAAAAGCTCCACGCAAAATCGCCCAAGATGAAGAAATTGGTACTAGAGTTATCCGACATCAATGGCCGCCTTACCGTTCTGGAAGACCGCTTTTCTTACACTCTTGGCGAGGCTTCGCGCTGGCTGGAGCATCGTTTGATGTTGTTTCTGATGATTGCTGTATTCACGGTGGAGGGCACTGGCCTCTTCTTGACCATTGCCTTCACCCGTGGCCTCGGCCGCGTGCTGGGCGAGCTCAACGAGGCCGCCAAGGAGATTGGCAATGGAAACTTTAGCAAGGAAGTTCCCGCTCGCTCCCGCGATGAGCTCGGGCAGCTAGCCAGCGCGATCAATAAAATGACGGCGAATCTTCGATTGGCCGAAGAGCAGCGCCAACTGGCTACCGAGGCCAGCGAGATCAAAAGCCTCTTTCTTGCAAACATGAGCCACGAGATTCGTACGCCCTTGGGCGCGATGCTTGGTTTTATCCACCTGCTTCGCGATCCCGCGCTCCCCGAGAAGGAACGCCGCGAATACCTCGATGTGGTGCAAAGGACGGGAGAGAACCTCGCCACCATCATCAACGACATCCTCGACATCTCCAAGATCGAAGCGGGCAAGCTGGAGGTGAGCCCTTCCCACTGTCACTTAGAGGAGCTCCTGAAAGACCTGCACCTCCTGCTGCTCCTGCGCTGCGAGCACAAAGGCATTCGCCTTTCCTTTCAGGCGGAGGGGGAAATTCCTAAAGTTATCTATACCGACGGCGCGCGCCTTCGGCAGATTCTGCTCAACGTGATTGGCAATGCGATCAAATTTACTAGTGCAGGCAGGATCGACATGCACTATCGCGTGCACCAGGGACATTTGGAATTCTCGGTGCGCGACACAGGCATCGGCATTGCTCCCGCCGATCAGGTGAAACTATTCCAGCCCTTCTCTCAGGGCGACCTATCGATCCGGAAAACCCATGGAGGCACCGGGCTGGGTTTGGTGCTGTCGCGTAAACTCGCGCGCCTGCTCGGTGGCGACACCCAACTCCAGAGCAGTGAAAGGGGCAAGGGCAGTGTGTTCCTCGTGAAGGTGAAGCTCGAACACCGCGAGCCGCAAAATCTGTTGCGCATTCTGAGTGAAGAAGTGCCGCCTTCTTTGCGTGGAAAGAAGATCTTGCTTGTGGAGGACAATCCCGACAACCAACTGCTGATCCTACGTATGCTCACCAAGAGTGAGGCCCAAGTGGTGATTGCTTCCAATGGCCTAGAGGGAATCGAGCGAGCGTGTGAAGAGAGCTTCGACATTGTGCTCATGGACATGCAGATGCCGGTGATGGATGGGTATACGGCCACCGCGGAACTGCGAAGACGGTCGTACACGGCACCGATCATTGGGCTCACCGCCCACGCCATGAAAGAGGACACCGACAAAAGCCTAGCCGCGGGCTGCAATGCCGTGCTCACAAAGCCGTTCAAGATCACCGACCTTGTGGCCATCATCCACCACTGTGCGGCCTAGAGATAGGCGCTCACTCGCTTGAGCAAATCCTTGGGAGCAAAGGGCTTCACCATATATTCTGCGGCTCCGAGTTTGCGGGCTCGGTCCAGAAAATAGTCCGTGCGTTTGCTCGACATCACCAGTGCTGGCACGGCGGAAAGCCGCGGGGTCCTCTGCAACTGCTCGAGGAGGGCAAATCCACTTTTCTCGGGGAACATCAGGTCCGTGAGCAACACATCCGGAGTGCATATGCCCAAATACTCGAGGGCGGATTCCACCGTACGGGCCGTGACAAGCTCCACATCCAAGCGGCCAAAAACCCGCTGGGCAAGCAGCAAGGTATCGGAATTGTCGTCGACAACTAAGATCGTTCGGCGCGGGGCCGGAAGGTCTTTGTCCACGATAGAGTCTAGGTTAAACAGATCGTTCCAATGATAGATATAGTCCATATAGTCTCCCTTTCTACAAATGCAGTAGAGGTTCAAAAATCCTTTATTTGAACCTTGAGGTTGTCCCTTGGTAGGAGGGGATTGGGAAGTGGGTCGCTTTTCCAGCGCTCCAAGCGCTGCTCGAAAGGGATTTTCTCCCGAACTGCCCCCCCGGAGCGCCCATCCGCTACAATGCCAAAACCAATGGCAGATATCGTGAATAGAACCCTTTTTGTGTGGATCACCTTTTTGGCCATGGAATCCCCTCTCCTATTCTAGGATGCCCTTCCACTATGGGGAGAGCTTGGCAGAATTGTGGAGAGTTCGGCGTAATTGGTTTTTCGGAAGCTAGCGGCTAGAAAAAATAGGTTAGGCCTGCGCTAGCGGAATAAAGCAGGCCGGTCTTATCGGGAACCCCCGAGCTAAAGTCGTCCTGAAAGCGGTCGGTAAAGGAAATACTAGCCATCTTACCCTCCAGCCAAAAGGCCGCCTTCCGTGCGCTAAAAAAGAGATTGCTTCCTATTCCAGCGTGAAAGTTAAAGGCGCTGTCGCTCTCGCTAGCCTGTTCATAGAGATAATTTTGTGTTCGGGAGGTATGACCAGAACCCGCAAAAATATAAGGATCAATCCCCACTTGCTCCCTTAGGTAACGACTCTGCACCCAATGGTATTGCAGGGATAAATTGACAGAGTTTAGGCTCATTGCGGTAGGCTCTTCGACTTCAGGCACAGATTTAAAAGCATCCTGCATAAATCCCGCTCGCACAGTGAAATAAGAAGAAAACGCATACCCCAAGCGCAGATTGATGCCGGGAGCTGAGGCATCGTAGAGTTTCCCCATATTCGAACCAAAAACATTGTAGCCAGCGCCTATGCCCATGGAAAAATTATTGCCCTTGTCCTCCTCCTCGACCTCTCGCGTAGAGGTGCTGGTGGTGTTTTGCGGACCCTCTTGCGAAGAGGCGAGAAAGTATTTCCCGGAAATTTCATACTTAGAATCATCTAGCCCGATCACTCCAAGATACTCATGGAGCACCAAGGCCGCCTTTTGGTCTAATCCGTATTCCTTCCAGCGTGACCGATTCAGTTCGATCCGTTTTTGCTCAGGGTAGTTGATCGCATCCACCTCTACCCCTTGGAGCTCAAGTCTCTCTTTCGTCGTCACATTTGTGGTTTCTATAGCCTTCCGTAAACTATCTTCGGAAATTCTTGGGTCAGGGTGAAGACGAACCTCCCCGGCAGCCTTTCGGCCAAGCGCCATAAACTCTAGGGCATAGCCATCTCCGCCATTCCCGTGCTCATTCCCGGCTAAAGCTCCCAGGGAAATCACAAAAGACAATAGAAAAAAAATAGCCTTCATTTGCGTTCCTTTTTTTTCGTCACGGGTAGGAGCTGGATGTTCATCCGATACACTTCTTTCTTTTTTCCCGACTCAAGAAATTCGGCCATAGATCGCCGGAAATCTCGAATCTTTTTTTTCGCCTCTGCAAGTTTTTTGCTGTCAATAGCCATCGTGATCGAGGTGACATCGCGTAACTCAATCGGCACGGTATCGATCAGGTCGATCGAATCTCGCAAAAGGCGCTTATGGCATTCTCTTAAGGCAGCAAAACTAATGTCGGTAGTGGTGGCCCTGGCCTCTTGCGCGGTGAGTGAGTAAGCCCCACTCTTATCAATCTGCACCAAGCCCACCCTCTGTAAGCGCGCCAGCACGCCACGAGCCTCTACTACCGAGATTGCCAATTTTTCCGCCACGGCTGTAGGCTTGCCTTGGAAGTTGTCGAGCTCGAGCAGGCTTAGAACCGAAAAATGCACAGGGTCCGCAATGGTTTGAAACTGATCCATGGCTATAGGGCTGTAGGGGACGGTAGGGGCCAAGGAGGATCCTTTCCGAAGGGCCTCGATTGATCGCAAAAGCTGCTCTGTCTTCCAAGGATCAAAATTGAGTCTGCTAGCAATTTTTTTTCCTATCTTTGGGGTAAAGCGGCGTTTTTTAGAGAGGAGCTGGGAGAGGCGCCCCGAGGGAAGATCCAGAAATTTTGCGAAGGCACGTAGAGAATAGGCAGCATTGCGCTGCCTGCGGGCTAGGTATTCCGATTCGAGCATCACTCTAGGATCCAATAATTCTTCCATACCTAACAATGCTAACGCTCTTTTTTTGACGGGAGCAAGAAATTTGGAAGCAAAGTGCTTCCAAATTTTGGGAGCGGCTACGGCATCAAGCCCATCACCGCATCCCGAATCTCCATTCGACGTCGGGTGATCTCGGCACAAATACGGGCGAGATACTCCTCGCGTTCGGTTACGGAAGAAAAAAACCTCTGGTTGGGACGAAAATCCGGATAGTTCGCACTGCGATAGGTGCTAGAAAATTCCTGTAAATCCTGCAACAGGGTGGGCTGGTCCAGCGCAGCCACGGCCGCGCTGATTCTTTTGGGATCGAATCCGTAATGTTCGTTAAAATTCCCCTGCTGGAGATGAATCAAATAGTCATGGAAAAGTTTTGCCGGACTGTCGATCGTAGCTTCCCCAATATTTAGATCGGGCACAAGCGACTCTACTATGTGGCCAAAGTAGCGCTCAGGGAGCAGCTTTCCGGCAAACTCGTCTTGCGCCGAATCCCTGAGGTAATCGGCGATTTCTGGGCCCACCATCGCAGTCCCATTGTCGATTTGCGATGTATCAATAAATTTTATGAAATAGGAATAAGAAATTGCCGCCTCGCTCCTTGGCGGCTGAGAATATTTATTCTTCAGAAGCTCCGCAAAGGCCTCGTGGTACTCAATCCGGGCAGCTGCCGTGTCTAATAGTTCTTTTGGCAAAAAAATGGCCCCTGTATGAAAACTCAGGTCATGAATGCGGTGGTTGTCGAAGGGGGCCATAGGTAGACCACGATTTTCCAAGAAAGTGCGCACATAGCGGCCCACTTTCACATTGGCGTTGTCTATAGTTTGGTAAAAGTTCACAGGGACGACTTCTTTTCCCTCGCTCGCGAGGCGCGCATTGACCTTGGCCAAGGCGGCGGTGAATTCCTGGAAATCCGGCACCGTCATGGTCTTATTGTCCAATATCCGAAATCCAAAAAAGGAAGCGGCCTCTGGCCCCACCGTCTCTACGAACCAGCGCGGGTCCCCCTGAAAATCAAAGCCCCGGGTATTCGCGCGCGAGCCCCAGCTAGGACCCGTTCTCTCCAGCACAATCAGCTGCCCGCCATGCTGGCCCGGCTGTGAGCCAATCTGGCGCACGGTGGGCTCACTCTGCGCGATGATTTCTTCCGTGGTGCTCGTGACTAAGCTATTTTTTGCCAGCTTTTCTTCGAGTTCGGCAAAGTGATCCTTGCAGGTCGCAGGCACAGGAGCTGCGCCCTGGGCTGAAGCCAGGAGGCTATAGAGAAGCAAGATGTGGAGAAAGACCTTCACCATGGCTGTATCGGAAAATATGGGCGCTTAGTGAATGGCGGTTCCGTGTATAGCAAGAGGATTATTGCTTCTGGACGCCTAACCGGCTGCAAGATAAGTTCCGTGGATGCTTCGACTAAGAAAAGGGATCGTAGCCGTCATTGTCGATGAACATGGGCGAGTTCTGCTTTGCGAGAGATCAGACCACTCGGGCTCCTGGCAATTCCCTCAGGGTGGGATTGAGCCGGGTGAGTCGGCCGATATGGCTCTACATCGAGAGCTCCAAGAAGAAATAGGAAACAGCAAAATTGAAGTTCTCAGAGTTGGCGAAAATCCAACTACGTATCTTTGGCCTACTCCCGGCCCTGATTTTGAGGGAGCGGAGCAGGTGTGGTTTCTCTGTCGATTCAGGCCTGAAGAAAAACCCCGGTTAGAAAATTCCGACGGTTGCTTTCGATCCTTTAAATGGGAATCTCCAGCAAATGCGATTTCACAAATTATCGATTGGAAGCGAGCAGCGTTTTTGACAGGACTTCACTCCCTAGGAATCAGTCTCACCGGCTGACACTCTGCTTCGTGGTGCGCACTGGGTAATATGCGAGGGGTTGGGCACCGTTCAGGTCGTAGAGCCTGGCGCGCTGCTTCGTGGTGCGCACCTAGGTGATTCGGAAAAAGCTTGGATTCCAGGGCCACCTAGCCAAATAGCTATCCCAATTGCACCGCACAAGAACTCCATGTCCGTACGTCCATCATCCCGAGCCTGTTTCGCTCAAATCATCTATGGTATGGGAACTCAATACATGAAGAACCACCTAAAAGAGGAAAAATATGTCGGGCATTTTCGAAAATTACTATTGTTTGGCTGCCATTCTACGTGTGAAGCATATTGTGTTTGCCCTCGTTTTTCTTTCTGCAACAGCGCAGCTCGCACACGGCCAAATCTCTAAGACCAAGTCTTGCAATGATTTGGACGTCCGTCGTATTGCAAGGCCCTTATACCCGGGTCAAAGTAAATCTAGAAAATTTGACCTAGCATTTCGGTATCGTGCCGCAAACCACGGGATGCCAACAGTTATCTATTTTCCAGGGGGACCAGGAGAAACCTCAATCAATGGCTCACTTGTGCCTCTAGCAGTTCCTGCTGGATTTGGACTTATTGAGACAGATCCGCGAGGAATAGGATGCAACCAAATCTCAAACGAAAATATTGCGGATGATTTCTTCAGCACTAAAAATATAGCTTTTGATGCAATAGCCATTATCAATGCACTACAACTCGAAAAATATATTCTTCATGGCCTCTCTTACGGAACAGCAGTGGCAACAGTGACTGCAGGTCTTGCGGAAAAAGGTTATGCCCCCAAGCCGCAGGCTTTGCTGTTGGAAGGTGTTCTTGGCCGGGCTTTTCAACCAGGTGAAGTTTTTCAAGGTTTTATTGAACAATGGAACAGAGTTAAAAATGAACAACTTTCTCCTACTCAGATCGCTCAATTGAACCAGGAGCAGCCGCTTGGTCTTTCTCCTTCTACTTGGGGCCGGGGCATTTCCGGAGCGCTAGTTATGGGCTTGCTGCCGGGCAAACAAGATTATTTGATGAATTTATTATCTGGTCTCTCGCCAGATGCTCCCATCGAAGCAAAAACAGCGCTGATAGAAACCATTTCCCCCTCTTCTCCCCCTGAAATAGCTCCATCGCAAGAACAATTATTTAGGGCAATTGCTTGTCATGAAATCACGAGCGAAGCCTACAGTTTCTCCTATAATGCTGATTTCAAATTGGATCACGGTGATTTAAGAGCCGTACCTGGAAAACTATGCAAAGGCATTCCTCTGGATCGTCCGCTTGATGCTAACGATTGGAAAACATCCGCCCCTATTTATTATTTCGAGGGTGATAGAGATCCCTCAACTCCAATGTTCCAAGCGCAATATAATTTTAACGCCCAGACAAAATCAGATCGTACTTTCGTGACAGTTCATGGTGGAGGTCATCCAGTGTTCATGCTGAACTTGATGGACTGTAAGGTCGGCCTGTGGAGTGAGATCGCGGCAGGAGGGAGGAATCTTGAAGGCGCGCTCAAAAAATGCAGCCTAAACTCCAAGATCATAAGAAAGAGTCACAGCCAAAATTAAATAAACAAAATACTTTTATAAAACCATACCTTTCACTAAGAATTAGGATCATTTCCACTTCGGAATGCTCCAATAATCTCAAAACCGGGCTTTAAGGGCAGTCCCCTCCCTGCCACTACCCTAAATTTCGCTCCTCGGCCCTTAGTGCACCAAACCGGCTTCGGGCTTTAGATTCCAAAGTGGCTTTTCGGATTCCATCTCGATGGGCACCGAAATCTGTTCATGACTGATCAGCCACTTGCCTTCGATTCTTCTCATCACGCCCGTATAGCGCGACCACATATCGATCTTTTTTTCGTCCTTTTTTAAGGTGCCCGTCATATGGCACAGGCAATGCAGAACGGCGAGATCGCCTGAGACGAACACCCGCCTATGCGTGTCTTCGAAAGGCCCAATCTCCCGCATGCCATCGAGTCCCATCTTCCAGGCCTCACGATAAGCCTGCTTTCCGTTGAATTCGAGGGGGGGCATGATGTCGAAGGCCACCATGTCTTCCGCATAAAAGCTCATAATTTTTTCAAGATCTTTTGCGCGAAAGGCGTCATTGATTCCCTCTATCACGGCATAGACTTCTGCCTCTTCGCCTGCCTGGCCAGAAAACTGAGTGCGATTTGTTATTGTTGATTCTCTACTGGTCTGTTCCATAACAATCTCCTTGGTTGAAGGTTCCAAGATGTTCTCGCAATTTTTTCACCACTCTGGAACTTAGGCGGCACTTTGTCTTTGGACGACCGTCTACCCTGCCAGTTTTGCGTTCTGCTCCACTTCCGTATGCATGGCACAAGCCCAATGCCCATCGCGACGAATCCAAGTGGAAGTGTCCACAGCCTCTATCACCTGTTCTTTCTCTCCTGCGCGGGTAGTGGCACGAATCTTATAGGCAATCACGGCCGTATCGGGGCTGAGCAAGCGGACTTCGGGCTCTTCGAGAAATGTATAATCCTGCACCTCTTCTTTTTTTGATTCAAACATTTGGGTGAAGGTGGCTCTATCCACCAACCTAAGGCCGTGAGATCCAGCCACGATGCAGGGGAAGTCTGTCAAGCGAAGCACAGAATTCAAATCGTGGTTCACCATACCCTGCCAATATTCTTTTTCTTTTTGAATGATTTCAGACTTAGCGTTTTTGGTTTCCATAAAATCCTCCCGCAAAAGTCCATGCAGAAGTTATTCCAGAAGCGATAGTGCCGAGCGCCCAAATGAAAAATTGCCGCGGGTTTGCCATCCCCGTCTAAGAATCGGCAATATCTACCTTCTTCGCGAACGCAAAGGCGCGTTTCGTCCAGCCATTTTTTTCATAGAACTTCACGCCCCGCTCATTTTCAATCCCCGTGCAAAGACGCAGACTCTGGCAATTCATTTTTTTTGCCACGCCCTCTGCATATCTCAGAAGGTCTGCCCCTAGGCCCTGCGACCTGCAGGCTCCGCTCGACACCAAATCATCAACGTAAACATGCCGGCCACGCACATAATCAGAAAGAATGCGATACCCCATCACGGCTAAAATTTTATGGTCTTCTTCGATCGCCACGATTTCATACCCGTCATTTCGATGAGCTTCTTCATAAATAGCCAAATAGTCCTCAAACTGAAGGTGAGGTCGGAGCTCCTTCATCACAGGAAAGCATTTCTCCAAATCTGATTTTGTTTTTGCGACAAATAATTTTTTCTTCAATTGTCCCCCAAGCTAAGTAAACGGCAATCAGCAGCTCTTCTCCACTAGAAGGCCTGAGGTTATCGGCCCTGTCGGCAAGGCCGGCCATTTCACGAAGCTTTTTCTGAATCGCTTCCTTGCTTAGGTACATGCTCACCCTAGGGGCAAAACAATCGCGGCTTTCTCAAAAGCCGCCTTAGCAAGCACCTTCCATAAGGAAATGCCGGACTACCTAGAAATACAAACCAAGAAAACCAACAAGCTATCTGCCACGGGCGCCAATCCTTCTTCACCCGCAGCCTAGGGCCGTTTAGTTTCCATCCGGAATTTCCGGCTCCACCAGTTGCGCCATCAAGATAAGCGACTGTTGCCAGCCGAGGTAGCACATTTCTGCGGGAATCGCATCGGGGATTCCCTCCTGGGTGATTTTCAGCTCCGTGCCACCAATGACTTTGCGGAAGCTAATGGTAACTTGCATTTCGCCAGGCAAGTTGGGGTCATCAAATTTGTCGCTATATTTCAGCAATTCATTGGGCTTCACTTCTTGATATTTTCCGCCAAAAGACTGGCTACTTTTTGTGGAGAAGTTGGTAAACGACATTTTGTATCCACCGCCCACACGCACATCGATCTCGTGCACCTTGGCCGTAAATCCATGGGGAGGAAGCCATTTCACCATCGCCTCAGGATCCGTAAAGGCTCGGTAGACTCTCTCCGGTGGTGCCGCTAACACTCTATGCAATTGAACTGTACCAGGCATTTTTATTCCTTTCATTGGCTGACCTAATTACCTATCGGACACTAATATCTTAAGGGAAGGTCCATGCCAACCGCACCACTGCCCCACGGCGATCATTTATTCAAGCAACGCCTCAAGCCGATCAAACGACTCACTCCAGCCACCGGTCATGACGGCCTTTAGGTCGTGAAAGGTCTGGCGTTCCGCCTCTGTGGCCTCACCGAATATTTCCCACCTCACAGCCACGCGCGCCTCCTCTTCCTCCTCGCTGAAGGTCACCGTGGTGAGGAGCTTATCCGGATAGCTTGGGGAAAAGGGCGGCTTGGCGAGATTGCCCTCTTTATCGCAAAAGTTCTGCGTATAGACGAAGAGGTGAGGCGGGCTAATTTTCTTGTAATTCAGCTTTCCGTATTTCGTCTGCCCGTCGGATGTGGTCATCGACCAGTGCGAAGCTCCGCCCTCTTCTACGTTGGCAGTGAGGAAGTGCATGCTAGCGCCCGAAGGCCCTAGCCATTTCGCAAAGTGCTCGGGATTCACCCACAGCTCAAATACGGTTTCGATATTGGCAGGAAAGGACCGGTGGATCACAAAAATGTCTTTCCCTGAGCTTTCGTTTTCCAGGTACTCGCCAAGCCTATCCCAAGTGGAGTTTCCATTGGCATTCTTGATAAATTGCTTGGTCGCTTTTGCCGCTTCTGGCGTGGGCAGGGTCATGGTCATGGTGAGAGTGGTCTTGCCCTTTTCCTCCCGGAAAGTGGCCGTTACGGTAAAAAGCTTCTCTCGCTCGGCGTTCGCTCCGTGGTCGTAGACGAGCTTTTCGTATTTTACGACCTCATGGTAAGTGGTGACATTCGGGTAGTCCGTGCCATCGGGGCCATGCATGGTGTAAATCCATTTTCCGCCTGGCCGCAGATCCTTGCTTTTGGTGGTGAGCGTGAAGCCGCGCGGCCCCCACCATTTCTCCACATGTTTGAGATCCGTCCACGCCTCCCATACGAGCTTCACGGGGGCATCATAGATGCGAGTGAGTTGAATTTCATTTGCCTTTGCTGGCATGGGTTCTTCCTTTCCGTTTCTTCTTTTTCTGCACTTCCGCTAAATAGTCCCCCAGCCGATCTAGGCTCTCTTCCCAGAACTCCCGATACTGCTCGATCCAACCGGATGCTTCTTTCAGAGGAGCGGCGCTGATCGAACAGGTTCTCCATTGGGCGGTCCTGGTCTTTTGGATGAGGCCGGCATTTTCTAAAACCTTCAGGTGCTTGGTAACGGCCGGCAGGCTCATCTCTTTCAAAAAGGGCTTGGCCAGATCGGACACATTGGCCCCTCCATGAGCAAGCCGGGCGAGGATAGCGCGACGAGTGGGATCGGCGAGTGCGGAAAACGTGTGGCTTAGGTGGTCTCTCATTATCCTACCAATTGGTTATTTAACTAAGTAGTAAGTTAAGAGACCCCGGAAGTCAAGGGGCGGTTTTGCATGAAATAGCATACGGAATTATTGACCCCAAGATCGGGAGGATGCTGAGCGAAGCCCGGGAGCATCGACCGGAGAGGCTGTAGCCTGCAATAAATGCGAAAAAGTGTTGCACATAAGTGAGAAGTCCACTAAATATGCTTTCACCCATGAAAGCCGACAAAAAAGAACTGAGACACTTAATTGACCGAACAGGCCTGCCAAATACCGAAATTGCCGGGCATTTAGCAGTGCACCCAGCCAGTGTGTCTCGATGGCTCTCCTCTGGAC
>JAKFYM010000397.1 GCA_021730855.1 Bdellovibrionales bacterium | reverse complement strand
CAAGGATCCTCTCCACGGCAAAACGCTAGAAGCGATTTTAGTTGAACTTGTCGGAGCCTATGGCTGGGAACGGCTTGGCGAGGAAATAAGGATTGATTGTTTTAACAACGATCCAAGTATTTCCTCTAGCCTAAAATTTTTGCGGCGAATGCCCTGGGCACGAACGAAGGTCGAGCAATTTTACCTAGCCCACCTCGAGGATTTATCTAATTAGAAGTGGTCTCATAAATAGGGCGTGGCGAAGCTGAGATGAAAGCCGTGACTCCGAGGCGGAGGGCCGAAAAGGCGCGGAGGCGTAGCAGAGCTTTAGTCGAGCACCTTTTCGGTCCGACAACGAAGGAGTCGCGGCTTTCAGCCAGCTGCAGTAGGCCTATTTATGAGACCACTTCTAGCTACGCGCTCCACCGGCAAGCTCATTCAATGCCGGCGCAATCCGCGAGCTAAGCACCTCATCATCAATCACCCTTCCGTCACCCAAAACCGCCTAAACCTACTCATAAACCTCTTTACGATGCCCAATCTTGATAATTGTAATTTTGATGAGATGATTCTCGATCACGTAAATGACTCGATAGTCCTGGATACGAACCCGGTAAAGAGATTCGGCCCCCTTCATCTTCTTGATCTGGAGCAGCTCTGTATAGGGATTCAAAGAAAGAAGCTGAACGGCATCTAGTATTTTTTGCTGAACTCGTTGAGGCAGGCTCTGAAGTTCTTTAAGTGCACTCTTTTTAAATACGACCTCGTACTGTTTTTGGCTCATTTTCGTAGCTTTTTAAGGACCGCTGCCAAGGAGATTTCTTCTTCGTTTTTACGCTCTTGATAGCTGGCGAGATCGATTTCGTCTTCCAATTGTTCACGTATCGCGTTTTCAACGACGCTCTGGATTTTGAGCCCCTTTTTTTTGCAAAAAGCGGCCAATGCGGCCTTAAGCTCTGAATCAATATTGGTGGACAGTGTAGTTTGTTTCGCCATACCTTTATTATCCATGAAAAACCTTGGAAAAACAAGATTAGTGACTATTAGCCATTGCAGTTCGATTCTGCTTAAGGGCTACCGGATTTTCTTTTGGAATTTTAGCGAGATGTAAGATGGTGCCCAGAGACAGAGGCGAAGCGCACTTTTGGAGCTGTGTGCTTAAATTTGAGCTGGACGCATTTCCAGCCAATACGCGCCGCACCTAAAATGGACGAAAATCGAATCGTAAACCACTCAAATAGACAGTCGCCCGGCTCTATTGCAAACTCGGTTGGTGGCAAATTCAGATTCCATCTTAGTTCTTGGTGCATCCAGCTGGCTGGGCCACTACCTCGTTCCTCAACTTATTAAGCAAGCCCTTCACCGGAAAGTATTTGCTGCTTTTAATGAACGTCGTCCCAATTTTCCTTTACCCGCAGACCAGATCATCCAAATCTCTTCCCGCTCGTCCAATCAGCTAGAAAAAATTCAAGCTGGCACTGTCGTGAATCTAGGTCGTGGCGAGCAAGAAATAGATTTCCAATTTCACCAAATGATTATCGCGCAAACCAATGCCTCCAGGGGGCGATATATCTATGCCTCCTCGAGCAATGCCGTAGACTTCGATTTATCCAAAGCGCACCAGGAATCAGAAATAGGTGCGGCACAATCTGAATACGGAAAGTTTAAAGCCCGCTGCGAGCATGAACTATTTAGCAAGTAATAGGCCTCTGGCCTTCCGATTCTCGGCTACTCATGGTTGGGCTCCAAACAGAAAGGCGAGAACAGAAGAATTTTTAGGTAAGTTAAAAAGAGGCGAAATAGTGCCAGTCCGGCTTGGGGTAGTAAAAAACCGCCTATTTGTTGGCGACCTCACAAATTTTATTGCGACATTGGTATCTGCAAACGATGCCGAAGGCGTTTGGCATCTGGGCACGTCGGATTCGAGTGAAGAAATTCTTTTTCTTCGCAAACTTGCTTTTGCTTTCGGATACGATTCCGCTCAAATCGTAGAAAGCGAAAAAGTTGATTGGAATCTCACTACTGTTGTAGGGAAAATCTCTGAACGATTCCCCGATCTGAAGGTTCCATCAGAGGCCGACACCATAGTAAAAGTCGCTGCTCAGCCAGAGCTTGCGAAGTATCGCCAATAGCCTTGGTTCGATAGTACTTTTTCGCTCACAAATTTTATTTTCGATTTCAGAGAGTTACCAAAGCGGAATAATTGGTGCCCACTGATCGATTAATTGTCGAAACGCGATTCTGGAGATCTGTGCTTAAACTCGAGCTGACGGCATTTCAGGCGAATGCGCGCCACACCGTAATCTACGAAAATCGAACCGACGCACCCAAGGGGGCGGCGCGGCATTCGGTCCGAAATTTCCCCTTTGACTCCGTACTCGACTACGGAGTTTAGACTTCTTGGAGTACATTAACCAGGAGGTCATATGGACCAGCAAATAGATAAAAAAGGAAAGATAGCCTGCGCGGGAGTCGGAGGCAGCATGGGGCTGGCCGCCCTCGCCGGAGCCTGCGCTACCGGCTGTGGCTTTGCAGCCGCCCCACTATTCGGATTACTTACAAGCCTAGGATTAGGAGGGGTAGCAGCTTTTCTTCCCAATCTACGTATTCCATTGGTATTGATCGCGCTCGCTTTCGGTATCTACGCGATCCGCGCTTTTATTAGAACGAAGAACGTAATTGGCGCGGCCATTTGTGGATGCGCGTTGGGAGTCGGCGGAGCATTTCTTGGCTGGCAGATGACCCAGGCAAATGACTGCAAAACTGCAAGTCAAGTCGAAGCAGTCCTTCAAAAGTTAAGCCCGCCATCTAAGACTGTCTTTCAGAAAGGAATGTATCCTTTGTGGCCTGAACTTGGGCGCGCGCCTTCCATATCTGAAATTCAACAAAGGCTTGGCATGAGTTCGCCGGAACCCGTTCTTCACGCCTTCAAAGAATTAGAAGGCATGGGATTCAACGGAATCTTTTTTCCAGGCACCAAAGACATCAAGTGGTTCTGGCCCTTTTCCAGCCTCGATCACGGTGTAGAAGTCACCTTGCAAGGAGAAAAAATGGTTCACGCCCGGTGTGCCATAGACGCGCTTGGGATGTCAGCGATGTTTGGCAAACCTGCAACCGTGAAGATCACATCACCACTGGATAAAAAAACCATTGAGATGGAAATCGACGGGAATCGCGTAGCCACGTCCTCGCCCGATACCGTCGTGTCTTATAGCGATAGCTGTGACGAGATGCTGTTTTTCGCGTCAGAAGAAGAATTCTCTCGCTACGTTAAGGCCACGGGGAAAACTTATTTGAAGGTCTACTCTTTGAAGGATGCTCTAGAGCGCGGCATTCAATCGTTTGGAGGCGTATTAAAATCATGAAATCCCTCGAGCATGAAAGACTAACTATCGGACGTGTGGCGGAGTTATCTAACGTAGGAGTAGAGACTATTCGCTACTACGAACGAGAGGGCATTATTCAACAGCCCCCTCGTATCGGCGGTTCAATCCGTCGTTACCCTCAGGATACAATTCATCGCCTACACTTCATCCGAAGAGCCCAAGAACTAGGCTTTTCCCTCCAGGAGATCACCGAGCTGCTATCTATTCGGTCCATTGGTAAGGGCAGCTGCTCGAAAGTAGTGGAGAAAACCGACCTTAAACTAGCGCAGATTGAGGAGAAGATCGTGGACCTCAAGCGACTGAAATCGGCGTTACTAACAGTGAAAGACTGTTGCGCTCAGCAAGCGCCTTCAGACAAGTGCCCCGTTTTGGAAAATTTCTATGCCTAAAGTCGAACTTGTCTTCTTTGAAGGTTGCCCAAACATTGAGCGCGCAAGGCAAGAGATTCGCAACTCTGGTATCGAAAGTTTCTCGGAGGTTCGGCAGAATGGTTTGCCAGACGAAAGCCCATATATGAAGTATTCGTCTCCCACAGTATTGCTCAACGGGAAAGTAGTTGTTGGCGGCGAGTGTGGCGCTGCGGCCTGCTCGATGATTGATTGGCGCTCACTCGCAGAGCGAATCAAGTCTGCCGAACCGACCTTTGCTTAATAAATAATTTTTGAACCGTGATGAACCATAATTTTAGTGTCACCCTGGGCTGGTTCGATAGCACTTAAACGCCACCGGATTTTCTTTCGGGATTTCAGAGCGTTGCTGAAGCGAAATAAGATGGTGCCCACTGATAGACGAGTATCGAACTGCGATTTTGGAGATCTGCCGTTAATACTTAGTTGGCGATAATTTTGGTGAAAACGCACCGCACCGAAATGGACGAAAATCGACTACAATCCGCAGATCCTTCCGTTCCTCACAAACGGCTCCAGTGCCTCGGGAACGCCCTCAACGAAGCCCAGCTGATAGTCGCCGGATCGGATAAAAGCGGAAATCAGCCCTCTACGCTTCCTCGAAGAATTATTCTTATAACTACAGTGCAAGAGACGAGAATCCATACACACAATGTCGCCCGGCTCTAAACGGATCGGTACAGCTCTTTTTTCATCAAAGTGTATCTCTTTCACAAAAACGCCAGCGTAATCATCCTCTGTAGATTTTCTCAATTCGTGAGGAAATAATTCGCCTCTGTGAGAGCCCGGAACGGTCCAAAGGCAACCATTCCCTTCATCAACATGATCAAACGCGGCCCAACAGGTGATGTAATTTTTCGGTCCCTCTCCATACCCACTGTCTTGGTGCCACGGAAATGATTTTCCCTTTGTGGCGGGCTTAGCCGCGGTGGCATTCCAATAAAGATCCACGTCCCCACTGATCAGTTCTTCGCAAATCATCTGATGATGAGTGGAAAATAAAAAATCTCGAATGGCCTTGGAGGCTACATGAGGGCTTTTTATGCTCCATTCACCTAGTTTGTGAAGAGTTGGATGAATGGCCTTCAATTCGGAGAAATTACGATGAACAAGCTCCAGCGAGTCAGGCACCTGAGCAAAAGCTGCCGGATCAAAAATTTTATGGAATACAAAAAAGCCTTCTTCGGCAAATGCGTTTGCTGGTTTCATTCGATGGTTCGATTCTGCCAGCAGGTGTCGATTTTTTCTATTGTGATTTCGGCGGGCTAAACACTTTTTAGACGTGACCCACCTTTGAGTGAGAAGAACCGAAGAACCCCTGAATACCGAACCAGAATTCCGTTCTGAATTCAGTATACTGTATACAGTATTCGGTATTCCGTTTTTAAATGGTGCCCAGAGACAGAATTGCTTCGGGCACTCCGTACCCTCGCCTCTCCGCTTCGCTCCGAGGGCGCTCTACGAGCGCCGCCAAAATAGCCTCCTGCTATTTTGGTGAACTGCCTGCGCCTTCGGCGGGCAATCTCCATCCATATCCCATGAGCCACAAATAAAAAAACCCACGGCCTTTGGCCGTAGGTTTTTTTATTTGGTGCCCAGAGACAGAATCGAACTGCCGACACACGCCTTTTCAGGGCGTTGCTCTACCGACTGAGCTATCTGGGCACGTCAAAGATTTTTGAGTGATATGAATTTGCTAAGGACTACCAGACCGGCGTGGAAAAGAAAACTTCCACCTTGGGGGCTTATGCTTTTTTCTTCAGCGTGGCCGGCGAATCATGCGGCGCGCCATATTTTAGGGAATACCACAATAGTGTGCCGCCGAAGATCACGATGGCAATGCTAAGGAGCTGTCCCATCGTGGCGTAGCCGAGCAGAAATCCCACCTGGGCGTCGGGCTCGCGTACGAATTCTATCATTGTGCGGAAGAAGGCATAGGACAGTAAAAAGACCGCCGTCACCACACCCACCTTGGGCTTGCGCGACCAAACGAAACGCAGAATCAGGAAGAGAACTAGTCCCTCGAAAAAGGATTCATAGAGCTGCGAGGGGTGGCGTGGCAGCGGGCCAGCGTCGGGGAATACCATGGCCCAGGGCACATCCGTCACCCGGCCCCAGAGCTCGCCATTGATGAAGTTGGCGATCCGTCCTAAGCCCAAGCCCACAGGGGTGGCCATTGACAACACATCCGCGAGCCGCGTCCATGGCAATCCATACTTGCGCGCCACGTACACACTGGAAAGCGTCACTCCTAATAAGCCGCCGTGAAAAGCCAAGCCCCCATGCCAGATCGCAATCGGCTCCCACCATGGGCCGGCCATCGTGGCTTCCCAATTGTAAAAAACCACGTACACCAGGCGCGCCCCGAGGATCAGCCCAAGCACCATGATCGTGAGCATGGTGTCCACCTGCTCGGTGCCTTTTAAGCCCATCCAGCGGTGGTATTTTTTCAGCAAACGATAGGTGTAGAAAAATCCCAAAAGGTACATCAAGCCATACCAGCGCGGAGCCAGCGGGCCGATGCGAAAGATCACGGGATCGATTTGCGGATAAGGAATCATAACGGTAGAGTTTGAATCTATGTTCCTTCTCCACTTTTTGCCACTCTTTTTCTTTTCCCTCTCCGCTCAGGCGGCCGCTCCCTCGGGAGAAAAATGGCTCACCCTCCATACCCCGAATTTCCGCGTGCACCACACCGCGCCCCTGGAAATCTACGCCCGCACCTTTGCCGCTTCCCTCGAACGTGCGCTGCCAAAACTGGAAAGCGACCTGCGTTGGAAATTGCCCGTGCCCGTCGACATCGTGGTGATGGATCCCTCCGACGCCGCCAATGGCTTCGCCGCGAACTTTCCCAACACCCATATGGAAGTCTATGCCGTGCCCTTCGACAAAGATTCCTCCCTGGGCCATTACTACAATTGGGTGAACGAGCTGGCCACGCACGAACTCACCCACCTCATCGCCAACGACACCACCCACGGATTCTATTCTCCCTTGCGCAGCATTTTTGGCAGCTGGGTAAAACCCAACGGCATGCAGGCCAATTGGCTGATAGAGGGCCTCGCCGTCTACGAAGAAACCGCCCACACTTCCGGAGGGCGCGGGCGCTCCCCTCTTTTCCTTGCCCTCCTTCGCGAAGCCGCGCACACCCGGCAGCTCACCTCCAGCGACTACACCTCTATCGATCGTTTCAACGACGGCAATGGTTGGTGGCCAGGAAGAGACATGGCCTACCTCATGGGCTACACCATCCAGGCACTGCCTTCCCACAATCGCCCGGGCCTTCCGGGAGAGCTCAGTTATCTCAATGCCGGGCAGCTCCCCTTTCAGCCCAATCGCAAAATCGAATCGCTAACAGGAAAAGACTGGAGCACCATCTGGAGCGAGTCCACCTCTCGCTTGCAGGCCCATCTCCCCCGCGCGCAGCTTCCCGCTCCCTGCCGGCTCACTCGCTCGGGTCGCCACACCGGCGGCCAGGCTCTTAGCGCTGACGGTTGGATTTATTTTTCCGAGGAGGACCATGACCACGGCCACCATCTCGCGCGCATCCCCGCGAATGCCCCCTGCGAAAACACAGAAGTTGGGCGTCTCGATTATCGTTATCTCTCCGCCCCCAATCAAATCGCCGTCTCCGCCGATGGAAAAAAAGTGGCCTATGCCGCTTACGACACCGCTCCCTTTGAGCGCTTCTTTAGCAAACTCTATCTCTGGGAAGACGGAAGCACGTCAGCGATTCCCAACACCCTGCGCGGGCGCGATCCCGCATTCACTCAAGATGGCCTCCTCTATATTCGCGAGAACAACGACACCAGCCAAAGTATTCTCTGGCAGAGCCTAAGCTCGGAACAAGAGCGCGTGCTCTTCACCGGCCCGCCGCTTGAACGCCTCTCTGGCCTTTTTGTCCAAGGAAGTACCGCCGTGTTCTCCTGGCACAAGAACCAAGGCGCCGAGCGCATCTACAAACTTTCGCTCGAGGGCGGAGGCCCCGTCCTAGTGACGAGGCAAGACACCGCGCTTCCCGCCTATGAGCGCAATCCTTTTCTCAACGCAAATGGAGACATTTATTTTGCGGGCTCTTACGGCTATGGTCCCCAGGAGATCTACCGCGTCTCTGCTAAAACAAAAAATATTGACCTCGTGCTCAGCAGCAGGTCAGGCTATGTAGACCGCCCCATCCCCCTTGATGCCGAGGGAAAATCCTTGCTCGTGCAGGCCTATGGCCTCAATGGCCTCGATCTGGCGCGCCTGGAATCCACGGCCAGCCAAGCGTCTCCTTCCCCAAAGGAAGATTTGCACCAGTTCCTCACGAACCAGGCCCCCGCTCCAGAACCGCCCTCCAGCCCAGAGTCCCGCGGTGATTCCTTCCCTCCCTCTCAGCCCTATCGCGCCCTCAGCTCCCCGGCCACTTCGCTCTGGCCGCAATATTGGCTGCCGGAGATCGTGGCGGCCGAAGAAGGATTCCTAGTCGGAGCCAGCACCGGTGGCAACGATCCTCTCGAATACCATCGCTATGGCCTGCTCGCGCAGTACGATACTCGCGCTACATTTCCTATTTATAGTGCCTTCTACAATAACCGCATGTACAAAACGCAGTTTTTCCTCCAGGCCCGGCAGACCAATAGCTACTTCATCTCGCGCGACCTCTCGAACCGCTCCGCCACTTATTCCGCCGAATTCGGTTTCCCGCTTTACGAAACCTACCTCTCCTTTGGCGCCGCCTTTCAGGAACGCACCCTCTTCGGCCGCGCCACGCAGAGCACCATCGCCTTCCATAACTTCAACTACACACGCGTTGGACAATCCCCCTCCGCGATGGAGCCCAACTACGGCATGTCCTTCAACGCCTACGCGGCCGTATTCCCCAAAGCCCGCAATGAGCGGCTTTTTTTCGAAACGCGCCCCAAGCTCGACATCTACGCCCGCGGCTTTCATCCCTCTCATAGCGTGAGCCTCGCGGCCAATGCGGGCATCACCACCAATTCGATCCTAGCCTCGAACTACTATCTTGGCGGCGGCCCCTCTCCCCTTTCGCCCTCCACCTTCGTGGTGCGCGGCTATCCCCTCGACACCCTCTTCGGCCAGCGCATCGCCACCGTAAACCTGGCCTACACCCTGCCTCTTGCGCATCCTCACCGTGGCCTGGGCACTGCTCCCCTGTTCATCGAAAGTTGGGGCCTAAAATTTCTCGCCGACGCCGGCACCTCTAGCCTAGTGGCTCGCTACCGCAGCAATGTTTTCCTTGGCTATGAAATGGACTCCTTTGGCGAAAATATTCTAAGTGGCGTGGGCGTGGACCTGTTGCTCAAGGGCTCTGCCTTTTATCATCTCCCCCTGACGCTCCAGACGGGGATTCACTACGGACTAGAGGACAGGTTCGGTGGCGACTGGATTTTTTTCCTCGGCCTGAATGTGGGCATGTTCGGCACTTCCTCCGCTGTCACAAACAAGACCGAAACGCATTCTTCTCTCTGACCAGATTCCGGCCACCGGAAAAATTCTGCCTTTCTCCTTCATGACCTGCCCACGACGTGGCTGGCGCGAAACCTGATCTCCTTTTGGCAACGGCCACTAAGAGCAAGCCTCCACTTTTTTAACCAGCTCTAAGGCCCAAACAGGAGAGTCCCTATGAGCAACGGCAATATGAATAAAATATTTCTCCTCGGAAATATCGGAAACGATCCCGAGCTTCGTTACACCCCGAAGGGCCAACCCATCGCCACGCTTTCCCTCGCCACGAATCGGGAAACAAAGAACAGCGAGGGCGAGGTACGCAAGGACACTTATTGGCACCGTGTGAAAGTGTGGGGAAAGCAGGGGGAAATCTGCACCAAATACCTCTGTAAAGGCTCACGGATCCTGGTCGAGGGCGAACTCCAGATGAATAGCTGGACGGATAAAGAAGGAAATCCACGGAAAACTGCCGAAATAGTAGCCGACCGTGTGACTTTCCTCGGAAACCCCAAAGGCCAGCCCACCCCGGCAATGGCTAGCATCGAAGAAGTGGAAGCCATCGCTTACCAATAAAAAAAGCTAAACTCTTTTCCTGAGTGCGCCGAGAGGATTGTATCAACATTTTTCTTACGCACTCAGGAGGAGTCATGAAAAGAAAATTCAGCAAAAATAGCAACTACAGCCTAGCCCACGTGCTCTACCAAAAACTTGGCAAAGAGTGGTACGCCTTCACCGAAGTGAATGGCGACTGCTTCATGACCAAGGTGAGCGAAAAAGTGGCTAGCACAAAAGATAGCAAAGCCCCCGAGGGCCAGCAGCGCCGCCGTCGCGCCGCTTAAAATTTTAGGAACCCCCGTGGTCAATAAGCGCAGCAAGCCCTACCAGTATCCCAATCATAGCGAAGCCACGGGCAAACAAGAATCCCTGCGCCAAGTGAAAATGGAAGTGGAGCAATTGCAGAAAAAACTGCAAAGTTCTCTGCTAGAAAATCCGCGAGTGGCCAAGAAAGCGGCCCTCTTGATTTCCCTTTGGATCGAGGGCAAAGAAAAAAAGCGAACTAAAAAGTAAGGCGCACAAGGCTGAGCTGAATCGCTCCCTTGAGTGGTTCCTTGCGACTGGCCTCAAACACCACTTCCCGTGGCTTGATCAGGGAGCTAAACTCTCCGTAGTCATCATAGGTGTCTGGGCCTTCATAGGGCTTCGGATCCGAGGTCGTGCTCACGATATAAATTCCCAAAAGAATTCCCGCGTACATGCCCAGCGAACCGAACATGAAAATGTTCTTCGCTTTCTTCTTAAACACCTGGCTCGCCAGGCCCACCACCAGGCCACCGCCCGCTCCGTAGAGCGCAGACTTCGCCACGATCTTTCCGCGTTTGCCCAGAACGGTGAGTGTTTCACTCTCTGCCTGAGCTAGCGGCGCAAAAAAACTAAACAAAAGTACGATACTAAGGATCTTCCTCATTCTCTAATTGTAGCGAACCCCGAGAGAAACTCATCGGAAAAATGTTCGGCTACACGGCCTTGTGTGACGAAGACAATATCCAAGCGAATCTCTCGCACACCCTGAAGCCGTTCCCGCTCCAGAAAGAACCGGATCGCCTGCGCCAAGCGGCGCTTTTTTCCCCGCCAGAGCGGCTGCCAGGCGGAATGCTCCCAGTCGCTTTTCCTGCCTTTCACCTCCACAAAAAGCAGCAAGCCCGCAAGCCGCAGGATGAGATCAATCTCTCCAACTTTGGTGCGCACGTTTTTTCCAAGAAAACAAAAGCCGCGCTGAAGAAAATATTCGAGCGCAACCTCCTCAGCCCTCCGGCCTTTTTCAGTGCTCATCGTGAAGGAGAAGGTGCAAAAAAAGGCCTAAGGAAAGAGCAGCAAAGTCTCGGAAACAGGGGAGAAGGAACGCCGGTGCTCTAAACACGGCCCCGCCTTGCGCAGATTCTCCACGTGTTTGGCGGTGGAATACCCCTTATGCGCGGCAAATTCATAGGTGGGATACTGGCGGTCAAGCTCCAGCATATACCGGTCACGACTGACCTTCGCGAGCACCGATCCACAGGCAATTGAGAAAACCTTGGAGTCCCCCTTCACCACGCAGCGCTCGACAAACCGCTGCCCCCGCAACCGCTGCAGGCAAGGAAACTCGCCCTGGTAGTCCCCCACGGAAAGGAAAAAAAGGCATTGCTTCACCATGGAGTGGGAGCCATCGGTAAGGAAGGAAGCTTGCTGCCAGGGCGAGAGGCCCAAGGCCGCAAGCTTAGCAAAGGCGGCCTCGAGGGCGCGAGCGATCGCGAGGTGAGTGGCTCTCAGGATGTTCCAGCGGTCAATCTCCTGGGCGGAAGCAAAGCCCACCCCCCAAGCCAGAGAGTATTGCTGTACCGGAGCAAAGGCTCCCTCGCGCTGGGGTTCGGTCATCACCTTGGAATCCCGCACGGCCACGGGCAAGCCAAAGACGGGAGAAAAGGGCGCCCAGGCGCTCACCCCGGCGCAAACCGGGCCGGCCAAGCAGCCCCGCCCCGCCTCATCCACACCAAAAACAAAAGCGCTGCCGTCTTTCCACAGCAACGCTTCTTCTTCTAGATTTGGGATCCCCACCTTCCCCACAATCTTCGAAAAACTAGCTTCTGGCGCCTTGGACCCCAGAGCTCTCGGTATTCATGCTGTCCTTCGTTTTCACGCGAGCAGCTTTTCCAGAAAGTCCGCGGAGGTAGAACAGACG
>JAKFYM010000160.1 GCA_021730855.1 Bdellovibrionales bacterium | reverse complement strand
GCATTTGGCCTTATAGGTTTGCTCGCTACTTGGTGGGTATTTTTCCAGCTTGCCCAGCGCCCTGATTCGTTCGAGGCCGACCGCCTCTATCACCTTGCGCTCTTGAAGGAGATGCTGCGCCAAGAGGTTTGGTTCCTGCGCAGCTGGGCCGCCGTGCCCCTCCTTGGTTGGGACCAATACTTTTCCGACAAAGAATTTCTCTACCACTTCCTCCTGCTCTGGCCGCTACGCTGGGGCGGGGAAGCGGCGGTGCTCGCAACCGGGCTCTTTTTTTCCTCCTGCGTCTTATGGGCGCCTTATTTCCTCCTCCCTCGCGCTCGGGCGCTTGCGTTTGGCCTCAGCTTGCTGTTGCTTGCGGCCTGCCCGATTTTCTTTTTTCGCCTCACCCTGCTGCGCCCCCATGTTTTGGCCATTCTGCTCTTTACGCTCTTGGCCGCGGCGGTCTGGCACCGCAAACCCTTTTGGTGCGGCCTTTGCGCTTTATTGTTTGCCCTCGCCTACCATGCTTTTTATTTACCGCTCCTTTTAGGGGGCTTGCTGCTCGGGCTTTCCCTTCTGCAGAAGGAAAAAAGAATTGCTCGGGAGGGCTGGGCCATTTGGGGCGGCCTGGCGGCGGGGATTTTGCTGAACCCCTATTTCCCTTCGAACCTGGTGCGCAGTTTCCAGACCCTGGCCATCGCGCTCCAGCTACAACGCCTAGAAAAATTCCAGCTGCGGTTTGGCCTCGAGCTCCAGCCCCTTGCCCCCGCGAGCTACGCCTGGGCTTTTGGCGGCATTCTCCTTGTTTTTCTTTTTTCCGTCTTCATTTGGGCGCGGCATTGGCGCAAGAATTTTTCGGGCAGAGAGGCCGCCCTTTTCCTGACGGCGGGAGCGCTTTGGGTGGCTTCGCTGCGCAGCCCGCGGGCGGTGGAATTTGCCCTACCCTTGACGGTGTTTTGTTTATGGTTTGCCTGGGAACAAAAAAAGCGAGCGGCCGTCGTCATGCTGGCTTGCTTAGCGCTGTTCCTCTCCCACGATTTTTTTGCCTATGCGAAGACCTTGCGCGGGCCGGGGACGCACTCGTCTCCGCCCCCAGCGGTGGTGGAGGAGCTCCTGGCTTTTGTGCCGGAGCAAAAAGGCCTGCGCGTTTTTCATAGCAATTGGGGCCTGGGGCCTTACCTCCTTTATTTTCGCCCAGAGCTAGAAATCATCGAGGTACTAGACCCCACCTATCTCCTGCTGCGCGATCCGGAGAAGGCCCTACTGCTCACGCCCTTGCTCGAGGGAAGGATCCAGGATCCTGTGGATACCCTCCGCAAATTTGGGGCACACTATGTGCTCACGGAGCCGGGCCCCCTGGTGGGCCAGCTGCTGCATCACAAAGGGGCTGAGCTCGTTAAGGTAGCTCGGGATCGTTACCTTCATCTGTTTCGTCTTCTCCCGGCTCCAGGGGCGGCTCCACCGGCGGCTCCTCAGGCTCGCTAGGCGGAGCGAGTTTCTGTGTGAGCCCCGCGATAAAGGAACGTAGCGGAAGGCCGCGTAGGGAAGCTCGGGCCGCTAAGGCCTGCCAAGAACTTGGCACGGCTTGCGTGGCGGCCCAGGGTTCCAGGCGCTCTTCGCCATTGGCGCGGGCTTGGGCCTCGCGGGGGAAGGTCCAGAGAAAATCCGGATGGGCATTGGAGTACCACTCCCCGCCAATCACGTTTCTGTCGGCATCCAGCTCCAGGTCGTAGATAAAACGAACAGTCTTTAGGTGGGAGTCCCGCACCACACCCCGCGTGGGCACGATGGCGTTGACGTAGCTCACGTCCATATACACTCCCACCACATAACGAGTGGCCGGGTCGCGGTAGGCGCGGAATTTGTCGACGCGGAATTTCTCGATCGGGATCATCGCTCCACGCAGGGTGCGGCTTTCTTCCCAGCTCTCTGGGTTAAAGTAAGCGTATTGATAGGAGGCGAGTGGGAAATTCCAGACCTCGGCGTCGAAGGTGGAGTCCATCACAAAACTGCGCTGGTGCACGGCCATCTGGTTCACCACGGCGATATGCCAGGTGCCGGGATTGGAATCGAAGCACTTCGCGTCCTTCACGCGCCCGTATTCGTCGCGTTCGGGCCTCGAGACATCGCAGCGATTGCCGAGAAAGCGGGCGTTCGGGGAGCCCTTGGCCCAAAGCATCGATTGTAGGGCCTTCACGTCCTGCGGGTGAAAGGTGATGGGCACGCCAGCGGGGGAATGCACGGTCACCGGCGCGTCTAGTAGACTGGAGTTCATGTGGGCCGCGCCTGCCCAACCGTGGCAGATTCCCATCCACGTGGCCACACGATCGCCGCGGTCATGAAAACGCTTTCCTTCACCCCAGGCATAGTTGCTGAGGCCAAAACTCAGGTCGCCCATCGCGATATCATATTTCTCGGCCGCGGAGAGGCGATCGATGGTTCGGGAATTTCCTGAGGACAAAATCTCCAAGGGCGAGTGGCGTTGGCTGTAGGAGTAGTTCGTTTCCCAGTCTTTGGAATCGGGAAAGCTTGGATCGGCGTACCGAATCGCGATCAAGCCCTTGTACATCGGCCAGTAAGAATCCGGCCAAGGAAGTTGCGGCAGAATGGTGGACGTAAGCTTCTGGCTTTCCATCTCCACTAGGCTTCTAATGATGGGGCCGGGCTCGACCAAATTTTCCGGAGCACTTTTGCTTGGATCCGTCGAGAAGCCAATGTTTTCCCAGTTTTTTGCGCCGGCGATCTGGCTGCGAAGTTTGTTTCGTTCACGAAGCAGGGTTTCCACTTTTGCGGAGTCGATGCGCCCGCGCGCCACCATTTCCCCATTCTCTATATAGGGAGGAAGCAGCTGCATGGTCTCGCGTGGATGCGCGTGGAAGGCTCGTAGGAATTCTTGTAGCGTCTGCGCCTGCGCAAGCAGCGGGGAAAATAGCACAACAAAGCACAGCAAGGCCCTCATGATCACTCCTTATGTAAATCTCCAGCTAGAAGCCGCTAGGCTATAACCGACAGCCCATCGCAAGGGCAATGCCGACGAGAATTCGGCGCAATCGTAAATAAAATTATGGGAAAGTGGCATTGCGCCCCCGAGAGTCGGGGCCGATTTGGGAAGGGTACCAATCTTCCCTGAGTCAGTTTTGTCGTCGATCGTATGTGTTTCACCTCAACAATTATACTTTGTGTCGCGTCAAAATTTTTTCTCTCTATATATAAATTGTGTTGACGGAAACAGAGAGCGGCCGAATTGCATCTGGTCTCTGTGTTGCATAGGAGGAACAGCAAACAATTTCTGAGGTTGCGATCCAGCAATCTCAAATAGGAGGATACAAATGAACTTTAAGAATCTCTTTGTGGGGGCGTTGGCCGTTATCGCATTGTCGGCATGTAGCAATAAGGACTCTGGTCCTAGCGCAGGAGCGGTGGCTGCTCCGGCAGAAATCGCAGATGGTGATGCGGCACCTTTGGATAATTCGGGAACTGACTATGCGGCGGGCACACCGGCGCATACGTTTACGATCGAGAGCGGAATGCTCCTCGTGGACGGAGTGGCGATTGACCAAATCGACGACAGCACTTTTGCCGGCTACGCCAATCTGGCCGCACATGTGGCCATGGTGTCTGGTGCGAGCCGCGTAGTGGAAACTACCGATCGCCATCTGGAACTTTGGAACGATGCCGGAATGATCCTCGCGATCGACCTCAACCAAGATGCCCCGCGGGTGGTTTATTCCAACGGAGCGTTTGAAGCCACGGGAATCAACTATAGCAGCAGCGACAGCACGGGCGAACAAGGCCAAGAGTTCACGCACGCCGTATTGACGGTGGACATGAGAGAGTGCCTTGTCGACCAACAAGACCAAGATCAGGACCAAGACCAAGAAAAGGGTGAAGACAAAGTAGAAGACCAAGACCAAGGCAAGGGCGAAGAGCAGGAAAAAGTGGAGACCTGCAGAACTGCCCAAATCACCTGGAACTTGATCGAAGTAAGAGACAGCGTGAAAGAGCAGGACCAAGGTAAGGGCGAAGAGCAAGACCAAGGTAAAGGTGCTCCCGTAGAGCCCCAAGACCAAGGTAAGGGCGCTCCCGTAGAGCCCCAAGACCAAGGTAAAGGCGCTCCCGTAGAGCCCCAAGACCAAGGTAAAGGCGCTCCTGTGGAGCCTCAAGACGAAGGTAAAGGCGCTCCCGTAGAACCTCAAGACCAAGGCAAAGACAGTCCCAACGAAGAGCAACAAAAGTAGTCCTCTGTAAAAAAGCAGAACTATGGGAGAGGCCTAGCGCCTCTCCCATTTTTTGGGGGAAATCATGAAGAACCTTCTCGTTTGCCTCTTGGCTTTCGCTTTTTTGTCCTGCAGTAAAAAGCAAAAAGAAACCATAGCCGCAGAAACTCTCTTTCCAGCGAAAGAAGAAATCACTTTGGAAGAGGCCACCATTGCCGGCTGCTTCAACCTTGCCCTCTATTTTTCTGGCTTTCAGTCTCTTAACCCGCAGATGGAAGTGTTCGAGGTCTCTACAGGCCTGGAACTGCAATCGGAGCGTTCGATCCGCGAAAATTATCACCAGCTGTTGGCCTACAGCACTTTTCGGTATGGCAATCGCTCGGCGGGATCTTTTCATGAGTTTGCTGGAGCCGTGCAGGAAGATTGCCGCTCTCTCGCCCTCACGTACCCGGATGGGCGCGAAGAGCGTTACACCATCACCGAGGCCAGTGCCGATCGTCTCACCGCTCTTAGTGAAAATGGAAGGGAGCTAGCCTACCACTGGCTTTCGCCAAAAAGCGTGGAGGTGAGGGTGCGCTACATCGCCTACGACCTTCCTTGTGGAAAGGAGGATCCTATTTTTGTGCGCTATACGCGTAGGCTCGATTGGGACCAACGCCAATCTCCCGAAATCGAGCCGGCGTATTTGGCAAAAGTGGCCGAGGCCACGGGCGCGGACCCGAGCCAACTGACCACGCCCGTAAGCTTACAAAACCTCGCTCAGCTTCCGCTGCGCCCGGAGATCCTCACTTGTGCTGGACACCTTCCGGACCCAGAGCCCATTCCGGAAGAGCCGGAGGAAGTGCCCGACCCTGAAGAGGACGAGGGTTGATCTAAGCGTAGGAGCGGGTGTAGACCTGTCTCTATGAAAATATTTCTCCTGCTCTTGCTTTCTACCAGTCCCGCTTTTGCTGAAGCACCTTGCAATGATGCGGGGAAAATCTACCGCCTCTGCGCGGACCAAACCAAGATCTATGCCGACACCCTCGCGCGCGCGGCAAAAGAAAAGAAGCTTGCTGTGGTGGTCTTGGGAGCAGATTGGTGCCCTTGGTGCCAATCAATGCATAAGATTTTCGCCGATCCTGCGCCCTATGCGGAGCGTTTCGTGCTCGCGGAAATCGGAATCTACAACGGACGCGATAAAAACATTTCCGGAGAGAAGGTATTGGAGCAAGTCATGCGGGAGGCGAAACTCACGGAGCGGCCCAAAGGGGTGCCGATGCTGGCGGTGGTGAACCCAAAGACCAAGGCCGCCGTGCTGATCGATACCGGTGACCTTGAGCAGAATACCAAAGAAAAGAAGGGCCACGACCCCAAGAAAATTTGGGCGGCCCTCGAGAGTGCACGAGCGAAGGTGGGTAGAGCCGGCCCCTAAGAGCTATTTTTCATGGTAACCAAGCCTCAAATGTTTTCTCCCCCTCGCGCACCCCAGAAAAAAGCCGCGCTCTCGCTCCTCTTTGGCGGGCTGCTGCCGCTCGTGGCCTTCACGGTGGTGGAGGATCGTTATGGCCCGCTTTGGGGAACCCTAGTGGCCATGGCTTTTGGGGCGGTGGAAATCATTTGGGAAAAGACCAGCCAGGGCCGGGTTTCGGCTATCACCTGGGGAGGAAATGCCCTCGTGGTCGGGCTTGGCTTGGTCTCGATTGTTACGCAGGAGGGGATTTGGTTCAAGCTGCAGCCGGCGTTGATGGAGGCCGTGATTGCGCTTCTCCTCTTTGGCACTTGGCTCGCAAAAAAACCGCTGCTGCTGTATCTGGCGCAGAAACAGGGAGCTGCGATTCCCGAGTCGTTGCGCGCGTTTTTTTCGGCGCTTAGCCTACGGCTGGGGATTTTTTTTGCCCTACATGCGGCACTGGCCACTTGGGCCGCTTTCGCTTGGTCGACAAAAAACTGGCTGTTTCTCAAAGGCATTGGCTTTACGCTCTCTTTTTTGGCTTATATGGGGCTAGAGATTTGGTGGATGCGCAGAAAAAATCGGCGCTCCTAAAGGGTGAGCGCGATTCTTTTTTCCAAAGCCTGGGCCGTGGATTCGGCAGAGGAGCGCAGTGGCTACGGGATTTGTGCCACCGCTGCCCGGAGTTCCGCCCAGGCAAGGGCGGCCGTATAGCGGGTTCGGTCGAGGGAGCGTTTGGTTTCCTGAAAAAGACTGATGGCCTGGAGCACATCGAGATTGGTCACTAGGCTTAGGCGGTAGTCGCGGTTTTGCTGGCGATAGTTTTTTTCCGT
Organism: Bdellovibrionales bacterium; assembly: GCA_021730855.1. Taxonomy (GTDB): domain Bacteria; phylum Bdellovibrionota; class UBA1018; order CAIPTA01; family CAIPTA01; genus JAKFYM01. The sequence continues at coordinate 5,544 of JAKFYM010000160.1, read as the reverse complement.
AGCGGCATAGGCCTGCTCGAGCGAGGTGATTTGCGCGATATTGTTTTGCAGGCTCGTATAGGCCGTGCGCACCTGAAGCTCCGCTTCGCGCTTTGCTTGCTGCAGCCGCAGATCTGCTTCATTCTCTCTGGCCCTAGCTTCCTGGGTGCGGGCGCTCACGATGCCTCCCGCAAAGAGGGGGAAGGATAAACCGACCGTAAGATCCCAATCGATATTTTCCTGGCTTCGCGCTCGCTTCAAATAATAGTTCCCCGTGAAGTCTAGGCTTGGCAAGTGGCCGGCCCAGGCTGCGCGTACGGAATCTTCCACAGCGGCGGCGCTCGCGGTGAGGGAGGCGATGTCGGGACGGTGGGAGATTTTGCTTAAATAGCTGTCTAAGTTCTCTAGCTTGCTCGGGAGTTCAATGGTTTCGTGGGGAAAGGAATCGCGGCCTAGGCCGGTCACATAGGCGAACCGATCGCGAGCCACTTCCAGGCTTTGTTCGCTCGCCAATAGGTTGGATTGCAAGAGCGCTAGCTGCGACTGGGCGGTGAAGAGCTCGCCCGGGCGGGAACGGCCAATTTTGCGCCACTGCTGGAGGTCGGTCACGCGCTCGGAGGTGAGGGTAACGCTCGTGCGCAGGTTCTTTTGGTCTTGCTCGGCGGCGAGGAGCTCATAATAGGCGCGGGCCACTTCGGAAAATAGAATTACTTTAGAGTTCAGGACTGACTGCTGGCCGGATTCGATCTCGTTGCGCGCCCGGGAGAGATTGGCCCAGTTGCTGCCTTGAAAGAGCGACTGGCGCAGGGTGAGCTGGGCAGTGGTTTGGTCGGAACGGGTGGCGGTGGTGGGCGCCTTTTGGCGAAAATAATCGGCCTCTAGCGCAAGATTGGGCAGCACTGTGGCCAGGGCTTGTTTTTGCTGGGCTTCGGTTTGCTGGAGGCGGCTATTCTCTACGGCCACGCTCTCGGTACGTTCTAGGGCAAAACGAAAGGCGGACGGCAAGTCCACTCGGACGGGAGCGCCCTGTGCGGTTAGTGTGCAAAAAACCAAAGGAAGAAAAATTTTTTTCACCGCGTTGATTGTATAAGAGAACGCGTCTGCTAGGCAATCTTCTATGTGTTAGATTGTGTTTTTTTGTATTCTTCGACGATACATCCGGTGTAGAGCCGCTTAAAACGGCACTGGCCTGGATGGCTGCCTTGGCACAGGCCAGCGATACCTTGCGCCACAGATTTTGGCGCGCAAGGGGGGCTATTGCCATCACTTTCCCATTATAAATAATATAAATTTAATTATGGCGCGAATTTACACGGACAAGTGTTTTGCTTGATGCGGGTGATGATTTTTTTGAGCTGGCCGATATCTTGAATTATTATTTATATATAGATAGTGGTTTATCAAAGGGGGCGTTATGTCTAAATCTATACTCATCCTCGAAGAGGATGCCGACCTCGTGCAAGCTATGGTTTCTTTTCTGGAGCAACAGTCCTACCGAGTGGTTGTGGCCACCAGTGTGCGCGAAGCAATTCTGAAAATTAGGAACCAGAGATTTTTCTGCTTGATCACCGATATTAGGGCCGCAAGCAGCGGAGAGAACAGGCTCGACATTCTTTGCCGGTCCAAAGAGGTTGATCAGGACCTAAACGTGCCGATTCTGGTGATCAGCGCCTCGCTCAACCCCGACGTGCTTAGCCGTATCGCTCCCCACGTGCACGGGGCTCTGCTGAAGCCCTTTTCCATGGATGCCCTCTTAGGGAAAATCATGCACTGCGAGCCGAGCGCGTAAATCCTCCTGCCTTATGGTAAAGAAAGCCCATGAAACAAGCCGTTTGGGTCAAAGATGGGTTCTTTCCGCAGGCTGCTGCCTTGCGTTCGGCCTTCCAAGAAAGGTTCGCAGATCCGCGAGCCACGCGCAGTGATCGTTTTGTTTGGGACTATTGGCATGTGCCCGACCAGTACACCCTGGTGCGCACTCCGGCGGATCACTTTTTCCCTACTGTCCTCTACAGGAATTTTTTGCGACGGCTCACAGCCTGGGGGCGCTCCACTCTGGGATGTGCCGCGCTCACGCCTCCTTGGTTGAGTTACTATGTGGAAGGGTGCGAGCAAAAGCTGCACTCCGACCTGCCTCATGGCCCCTGGGCTTATGTGTTTTCCCTCTCCCCGCGCAGAAAAAAGTTCCAGGGCGGAGAGACAATGTTGCTGCGTCCGCAGACGCTTGCCTATTGGCAAAACTTTCAGGATGCCCAAGATCGCGAGTACCAAAGCTTTGTTCGTCGCATCCCCGCGCTTTTCAACCGCCTCGTGGTCTTTGACCCACGCATCCCCCATGGAGTGACTCCCGTGCGCGGCACTCATGATCCCCGCGAGGCGCGGCTCGTGGTGCATGGTTGGTTCACCGATCCAAAGCCCTGCCTGGAGGGGGCATTGTCGGCCGCCAAAGTGGCGCCGGTGTTGGATGAAGCAGTTGGTCGTTTTGTCGAGGAGATTCGAGGCCTCGGGCAGTGGCATGGGATCTTGAGCCTTAGCCTGCGGGTGGGCGCCAGCGGTTTGTCCGCCAAGCCGCTCATCCTGGCCGATAGCTTAGTCAATACCGATGCGCGGGGGGAGGAGCGCCGGCTGCGGGCTTTGGTGCTGGCGCGTTTTGCGGGGTTGCGGTTTCCTAAGGCTAAAGCTCCGACCAAAATCACTTTACCGCTGCTGTTTCGTTAGAGGTTTCTTCCTACGAAATCTAATGATAGTTTGGCGCGGTGTTCACCAAGCTCCTATTACTAAATCTTCGCTACCGCTGGGTGGGTTTTAGCCTGGCATGTTTGCTCGGCCTGCTCGGAGTGAGCCAGGGCTTTCAGCTGCCCATTCGTTTGTCGCTTGCGGATCTTCTGCCCGAAACGCGCGAGAGCGTGAGGGACTTGCAGGAAGTCTCCAAAGAGGTGGGCGGAGTAGGGTACCTCATCGTGCTGCTCGGGCCGATGGAAAATCCAGAGGCCCAGCTTCCGCTTGTGGCTGAGGAGCTTGGGAAAAATCCCGACATTCGCTACACCTTCCATGAACGTGAAGAGTATTCCTTGCGGTCCAAGGCCCTATACCTGATGTCTGAGGCGGATTTCGAAGGAGTGCTCGAAGCGGGCCGGGTGATCCTGAACGACGGCAAAAAAGGCATGTTGGACCTTGGTTTGGAGAGCGACCAAGATCGCCGGCAAAACCTCCGGCGCGCCAGGGCTCGTCTGCGGCGCTTGGGCAATAGTAACGGGGACCGCCATTTTGTTTCGGCCGATGGGCGCTATGCCATGCTGATGGCCAAGCCCGTTTTTGATTCGGAAGACTTGGGGCGTTCCCGCACCCTCGTGAACAGCGTGCGCCAGTCGTTGGCGGCCTTGCCCGAGAATCCGCCTGTTGCGCTCGTGGGCCGTTATGTGGACAAGGTGAACGACACTGAGCAGATCGAGCGCGATATCCAATTTACCTCTGGGCTTTCGTTATTGGGCATTGCTCTGGTGCTAGTGCTTGGCCTGGGCACTCTCAGGGGCGCGGGGATCACGGTGGTGGCAGTCTGTATCGCCATGGCCTGGACCTTAGGAGCCGCGCGCATTTGGGTGGGGCAGATCAACATCCTCACGGGATTTTTGCTGGCGATTCTCGGAGGCATGGGGGTGGAGTACGGAGTGCATCTCGTGCGTCGCTTCCATCAGGAAACGCTTTCGGGGCATTCGCGCCGGCGTGCCCTTGAGAGAGCCTACATACAAACGGGCCGCGCCCTGGGCTCCGCGGCCATCACCTCGGCGGCCGCCTTTCTGATTCTTTCCTTTAGCGACTTTCGCGGATTTTCTGAGCTTGGGAAAATCGCTGGCGTTGGCATTTTGTCTATATATTTAGTTTATATGCTCACGTTTCCCGTGCTGGGGCTAGCCCTGCGCGAACAGCCCCGCTTTGTTTGGGCACGAAAAGCATTTGCGTACTATCCGGTGAACCGCAAGGCGCGCTGGTTAATTCCACCCTTTCTGCTGCTTTGCCTTTGGGGTGCCTGGAATGCGGAGTTTGAGTACAACTTCAAGCGTATGCACAATCTTTCGCAGGAGACGCGGGACCGCAATGAATTCGTGAACGAGCTTTTCGGCCGTTCTTTTACTCCCGCCGCCCTTTTGGCCAAAAACGCCAAACAGGCCGCAGCGATCACGGCTTGGCTGCGCGATCCCATCCGCAAGGAACGGGTGCAAGACGCCATTTCCCTTCCCCGCGTTCTGCCCAAGGCGGCAGACATGGAAGACCGCGCCGCCGAGCTCGAGCGTTTTGAAACCCAGCTCTCCAAGCTCTCGGACGCCGACCTAAAAGAAAAAACGGGCATGGCCGGAGACGAGATCCGCAAGCTCGTGGGCGCTAAACCCTTCACCCGCGCGGATCTGCCGCCCCAGTTGCGGGATGCCTTTGGCAAGAGCGGAAATATTGTTCTGGCCTATCCCGCCGAGGACCTAGACCAGGCTCTGGCGCTACGCGCTTTTTCCAATCTATTAGGCGAGGCGCGGGAAAAATTTCCCGGCGTGAAGATTGGCAGTGATGTGCGTATTTTCGCCGAGATTTTGCATCACATCACCCACGATGGAGTGATCATTATGTTGGTCTTCCTAGCGGGAAGCTTTGTGGTGATGGGGCTAGATTTCGGCAATGTGCTCGACGCGCTCGATTTGGAGTTCCAATTGATCGTGGGTATTTTTGTGCTGGTGGCTTTGATGGGACTAATGGGGGAGCGTTTCTCGATCCTCAATATTGCGATGGTGCCCGCGGTGCTGGCCGCGGGGATCGACATGGGCGTGCATGTGCGCCATCGCGAGCAAGAGGGTTATGGCTCGCTTCCTTCGGCGCGCTTTGTGGCGCAGGCCGTGCAGCTCTCGGTGCTCACCACGATGATTGGCTTTGGTTCGCTCTTTTTTGCGGAAGCGGGAATGCTCAAGGGCATCGCCTGGATTTCGGTGCTGGGTCAGGTGGCCATGTATTTGGTTTGTATGTGGATCTGGCCGATTTACCGCGGGGAACGAGTGCGGCGCTCTATTCCTCAAGAACCTTCTTGAGCCGGTCTTCGGTGTCGATCCCCTTTTTGATTCCTGATGTGAGGCTGCGCACTAAGGCGTTTGACGGTTGCAGGTCGTGTTTCTCGGGCAACTCGATTGTTACCTGTTCGCCCTTCACGCTGGCGACTTTGAACTGAAAAGGGGAGCGGATAAAATAAAGCGTGTCGCCCGCCTTGAGATTCTTGGGCGTGCCTTCGAGCACGGCTTCTTTTTCGCCCACGGAACGCACCACAAAAGTGTCGTCTAGCCGGTTGGCAAAAGCCATATCGCAGATTGATATAGTCAACAATAAGAGAGCGGATAGCAAACGCATAGGTACCTCTTCTTTAGGCTAGGCATTATTGGGCCGGCGCGCAAATGGAAAATGGGGCGAAACCCTCGCTTAGCCTAAAAAAAGGGCACAAATATGCCGTTACGTAGAGAACGTAGAATCTGGAGAGCGCGTTTTGGGCCTTCGCATCGCCACCAATATCGCTTCGATGACCGCTGGGCGTAACCT
>JAKFYM010000163.1 GCA_021730855.1 Bdellovibrionales bacterium | reverse complement strand
GCCTTCGCCATCATAAGTCCGTCTCAAGCCCCAGATAGCCAGACAAGCCGGGGGTGCCATAGCCGGCCACTTCCTGGTAGTGCCGGTTGCCGAGGTTCTCCCCGCGTGCGCGTAGTTTCGTGCCTTCGCGCAGCTGATAAAAAGCATCGGCGTTGATCACGAGAAAAGTAGGCATTTTCACGGCACCCTGCAGGGGATGGCTATCGTCCCGCTTTCCCACGTAACGAAAGCTCAGGCCTCCGCCATAACGGGCGGCCTTTTCATAGCTGAGTTCGAGGGTGTTGCTAAGTTGCGGTCGGCGCAGCAGGTGCTGGCCCGTCGTGCGATCCACGGCCCTAGTGGTGGTCAAGGCATTGCGCAGGCCCAAGGGCCCGAGTGGCGCGCGCAGCGACCACTCTAGTCCATAGGTTAGAGCCGCGTTCACATTGTAGTACTTATTGGTGGTCGTGTTGAAACCAATCAAATCGTGAAAGCGATTCTCGTACCAAACAAGTTCCGATTCCCAGGGGCCATTCACAAAATGCAAGCCGGCATCCCAGCCCCGGCTGCGCTCGGGCAGTAAAGCCTGGGAGCCATAGGCGGAATAGGTTTGGTACAAACTCGGCGCCTTAAAGGCAGAGCCCAGGTTTCCTTTCACCCGGAATGTTTGCGGCAGCAGCCAGAGGCCGAGGCCATAGCCCTCGGTCACGGCCGTTCCATGCTCATTGTGGATATCCACGCGCGCGCCGAGGGAGAGCTGCAGGCGTTTCCAGGCAAGCTGGTCATACAAATAAAATCCGCCCGACTGAAATTGCCGCCGGCCCGTGATTTCCGAAGAGCGTCCGGAATCTCGCCACAGCTCCGCCCCGGCGCTGAGTTGGTGCACGGAAAAACTTTTCCGCACCATGGTTTCCGCCTTTACGATCTGTGCTTCATAGTAAGTCGGGGTGGCTTCGTGATAGTCGCGTTCAAAGGCGCTATAGGAGGCGGCCGATCGCCACTCGATGTTCTCGCGCGGAAGGTAGATGGCTTCCTGCCGAAAGAGCATCTGCCGATTTTGCACATAGGTGCCTAAGGCATCGCCCGAAAAGGTATCTAGGTCGGTCTTGGCATCACGGTATTGGGCGTGCACGCGGAGTGCGAGCTTTTCATGGATAGGAAATTCCTGCGTTCCCCCTACCGTCCAGGCACGATGCTCGTCTCTCTCGTGATTTCCTTCGCGGGAATCCCGGGCGGAAATCCCGTCGGTTCTTTCGTAGGCGGCGCGGAAGCCATTCACCGAAAAGTGGGCGCGTCCCGTGCCATAGGAGCCACCTTCCACGCGGGCGCGTGCTTGGCTGGAGGCTTTCTTGGAAAAAATCTGCACCACGCCCCCCATCGCATTGCTGCCATAGAGAATGCTTTGCGGGCCTTTGATCACTTCCACATGATCGATCTCGTTGATCGGGATCTGGCCGAAGTCAAAACTGCGCCCGATCTGCAGGGGATCGTTCACGGGGATGCCGTTGACCAGCACCAAGGTTTGGGAAGAATCAGAGCCTCTGAGCAGGAGGGAGCGTGTTTGCCCGGGTCCGCCCGTGGGCGTGACCGTCAAGCCCGTCACTCCGCTCAGGGCATTCTCCGCCTGGCCGCCCTTGCGGTCCCACTCCTCTCCGGAAATCACCTCGATCGAGGCCGGTAGGTCATTGGCCGAGGTGGAAAAACGCGTGGCGGTCACCACGATGCGGTCTTCGGCAAAGGTCAAAAGGGGGAAAAGGAAAAAGACAATAGACACGACAGGCCTCCTGCTCGGGATGGGGGTTATGTCTAGCGAGCGATCGGGCTTCTGAGATCGGTCTCAGTTACCGTTGCGGCACAGCCCCGGATTCTCACCGGAGTTCCCTCAGTTCTAGACGGTTGGTCTTGGGGTAGCATTGCTCAGAAAGAAACTCAACTATTGCAGGGCATTAAACACGATTCTGCTGGGCAGGGGCCTTGGTGATTGTATGCTATACGAATTCACCCATGGGCGAACGCAAACAACAAACGAATTTCTGGTCTGCCACGCTTGGTGCGCTTGGCATCGTCTATGGCGACATCGGCACCAGCCCGCTCTACGCCATGCGCGAGTGTTTTCACGCGGCCCATGAGCTCACGCTCAATGCACAGAACATCATGGGCGTGCTCTCGCTCATTTTCTGGTCCTTGGTGATCGTGATCTCGATCAAATACATCCTCTTTATCATGAAGGCCGACAATAAGGGCGAGGGAGGCATTCTCGCGCTCATTGCCCTTGTCTCCCCACATCGCCAGAGGCGCGCTTCCGATCGTGTGCGCTACGTGATCCCGATTGGGATTTTTGGCGCGGCTCTATTGTTTGGGGACGGCATGATCACGCCCGCGATCTCCGTGCTCTCGGCCGTGGAGGGCCTCAAGATCACCACGCCTTTTTTTGATCCTTACGTGGTACCGATCACGTGCACCATCCTTTTTATGATTTTCCTCGCCCAGAGGTTAGGCACTGCTCGCATCGGCAGCATTTTTGGTCCCATCATGGTGCTTTGGTTCGTTGTTTTAGGCGGTTTGGGGCTTGCAGCTATTTTTCGTTTCCCGGCGGTGCTTGAATCCGTGCACCCTGGTTATGCTTTTGCTTTTTTTCGCGACAATGGGTGGAGGGGGTTCCTGGTTCTAGGGTCGGTTTTCCTCGTTGTGACGGGAGGCGAAGCCCTGTATGCGGACATGGGTCACTTTGGTCGTCGTCCCATTAAGTATGCTTGGTTCTTGCTCGTGTTGCCGGGTTTAATGCTGAATTATTTTGGGCAAGGAGCCTTGCTCATCGCCGATCCTACGGCGATTGAAAATCCTTTTTATCGGTTGGCGCCCGTATGGGCTTTACTTCCTCTCGTTTTCCTTTCCACTTGCGCCACGGTGATTGCTTCTCAGGCCTTGATTTCTGGAGTGTTTTCGCTCACGCGCCAGGCAATCCAGCTCGGCTATATTCCGCGCTTAAATATCGTACACACCTCGAAGGATGAGATCGGGCAGATTTATATTCCGCTCATGAATTGGGCTCTGCTCCTTAGCACGATCTGGCTAGTGATTTCTTTTAAATCCTCGTCGAACCTTGCTGCGGCCTATGGTCTCGCGGTAACCGCCACAATGGTGATCACCACCATCCTCACCTACTTTGTGGTACGTCGGACATGGGGTTGGTCACGCGCTACAGCGATTGCCATCGTGGCGGGTTTCCTCATTATCGATTTTGCCTTCCTCTCCGCGAATCTAGTGAAGATCCCGCAGGGTGGGTGGTTTCCACTCCTTGTGGGAGCTTTTCTCTACTTCCTCATGTCCACCTGGCAGAGAGGGCGTGCGATTGTGGCCGAGCGCATGCGCCGGAATGCTTTGCCGGTGGGGCAGTTCGTGAAGGACGTGGAAAAACTCAATCCCTTCCGCGTGCCCGGCATTGCCGTGTTCATGACGAGCGATCCGATCAGCACGCCCGCGGCGCTCTTGCACAATTTAAAACACAATCGCATCTTGCACGAACGAGTGGCCGTGCTCACCATCACCACCACCGACGAACCTTATGTCCGCGCCAAGGACCGCACCGAATTTGAGATGCCGTCTCCGCATTTTTTCCGCATTGTGGCCAATTATGGATTTATGCAGACGCCGAATATTTTTGAAATCCTGGAATCAGCCAAGCGGCAGGGTTTTGAATACCGCTTCGAAGACATCACCTTTTTCCTTGGCCGGGAAACCATCCTACCCTCCTCCCATCCGGGCATGGCGATCTGGCGGGAACGCATCTTTGCCTTCATGCTCCGGAATGCGCAGCGAGCCACGGCCTTCTTCCAGATCCCTCCCGACCAGGTGATCGAAGTGGGCATGCAGGTAGAAATCTAAATCCAGCTCGGTTAAACTAGAAAGATGAAGCGCCTCTTGGCCTTAGCTTGTCTATTTTTCTTCTGCGCGCAAACCGCTTCGGCTGCTCTATGTGCCTTCTCCTGCCAAGGACGGAGCCCGCTTTTGCAGCCCAAGGAGGCTGTTTTCTCCTGCCACGAGCAGGTGGCAGTGGCCTCGAGTTCTCCCACTGAGCCCGCCTTGCAGAAGATTGAACGCAACTGCCCACTTTTGCAGTGGATGGATTGGTTGGACTCACCTGCCACTAGCGCTCAAGCGCGGGCCGAGGGGAGCGTGCTTCCTGCGTTGGCGCCCTTGCCGATTCCTGTGGCCCTTACGTTTGCTCCCGTGGCGGGGTGGGATTCTCCTCACCCACAAGCGATTCCTTCGCTTCCGCTCTATTTACGCAAGCGCAGCCTGCGGCTGTGATCCCACGTGCGTAGAGCGCGCGTGTCTAAAACCTCCCCACAAAAATTTAGGAGAAGTATGAAAACTCTTTTGGCTTTGGCCGGACTGTTGGTTTCCTCTCTCGCGCAGGCCCATCCGGTGGCCTTCGAGGGATCCTTCGGGATCATGGGCTATCACTCGGCTGCGATGACAGACCTCGAACTGAACTATTCGGTAAAACATTGGCTAGCGCCTTCGTTGCAGTATCTACGCTTCACCGAGGGCACGAGCCGTCCGGATGTTTTGCTGGCCAAGCTGAACCTCCTGGCTAAGCGCTGGAATGGTGCAGACTATCAGGGAAATATCTACCTGCACGGGGGCTACGGGCAATCCCGCCTGAGTGGCCGCAGCCGCGGCGCCTATCATCTCGGAGCCACGGGTGATGCCGAAACACGAAAGGTCTATGGACTCGCGCAGCTGGATCTGGTGCGCTCCAGCCAGGGCACCGAGGTGCTTTTCTGGAAGGCACGTGCGGGCTTTGCTCCTTACGTGGCGAGTTTCGAGAAACTGCATTCTTGGCTGATCCTCGAAGCCAATCGGAAGAGCGTGGGGGATCGTCGCGTGGAAATCGTGCCCTACCTACGCTTCTTCTACGAAAACGTGCTCTGGGAGGTGGGAGCTTCCCTCCAGGGCGAACTGCATTTTAACTACATAATTCATATTTAGGAGACAAAATGAAATTTTTATTCGTAATTCTTTTCCTCGGCCAGGCCACTGCCTGGGCCGAAACCGCTAAACTCAGCGTGAACGGCATGGTCTGCGCGTTTTGCGCCCAAGGCATCAAGAAAAAATTCAGCACGAATGCAAAAGTGGAGAATGTGTCTGTGGATCTGGATGAGAAGCTAGTGACCGTGACGATCAAAAAAGGCGCGAAACTGAGCGATGAGGTCCTCACGAATCTGATCAAGGACGCGGGCTACGCCGTGACCAAAATCGAGCGTAAGGAGTGAAAAAGCTGTTCGCGAGCCTTTCGCTCTTTACTTCCTTAGGCACGCTGCTGTGCTGTGCCCTGCCCACACTCTTCGTGGTCTTGGGCATGGGGGCAGTGGTGGCTGGGGCCGTGACGGCTTTTCCGCAGTTGGTGTGGCTGTCGGAGCGCAAAAGCTATCTTTTTGCGGGCGCCGGCCTCCTGCTGGCGCTCGCGGGCTGGCTGCAGTGGCGGGCAAGAATGGAAGCTTGTCCGATCGATCCCGCTCTAGCCGAGGCCTGCCGCGATGCCCGCGGCTGGAGCTTCTGGGTCTATTGGGTTTCAGTGGGCGTTTATTTAGTGGGGCTCTTTTTTGCGTACGTGGGACCCTGGCTGCTGTTCTAACGGTTATGAAAAAACATCGGATCGCCCTCGAGCGGAGCTTCTAGATTTTTGCCCTGGCGGTAAGAGGCGAGTACTTTGCGAAACTGATCGATGCGCTCTTGGTTGTCGTTCACCAGCTTGGAGAGGTCTACCACCACGTCCATCGTCTTGGCGGCCTGCCGGAAATCTCCCGTGGCGGCGAGAACGGCGGCATAGGTGTCTAGCAGCGCGATGATGCCCTCGCCCTGCTGGAAGGCCGATTGCACGATCGCTTCGGCCTTGGAGGGATCGCGGAGCTTTTTGTCCGGGCAGGTCACGAGGGTGTAGGCCAAGTTGTTCCAGGCAATGGGCAGGCCGGCGCTGGCACTTTTTTCATACCACTCTAGCGCCTTGGCGCAGCTCTTCTGCACTCCCCCGATGCCATTGCTATAGAAGCTGCCGAGCAGGTCCATCGAGAGCGGATCCCCAAGCTCTGCGGCTTTCGAGAAACGATCAAAGGCCCTTTCCAAATTTTTCACGAGGGGATCCTTGGAATACAAATACATCAGGCCCTCTTCGCGCAGGCCCAAGGCTTTTTTGACTTCGGCATCGGTGGCGGCTGATTCGGCCTCAGGGGCGGTGGATCCGGGCTTTAGTTCCGTGACCGTGCCTTTCGAGGCACAGGCGACTAGGAAAAGGGTGAAGAAGATTTTTTTCATGCATTACCGCAGGGCCGCATACAAGCGGTGCACATCATCGTTTTCATCGATGGCTTGGAGAAATTCCGTCACTTCTTGCAATTGGTCGGGCGCGAGCTCCACTAGGTTTTTGGGCTTGAAACCCAGCTCCGAGGTGGTCACTTTCCAGCCACTATTGGTAAGGGCGTTCGAGACGGCATTGAGGTCCGTCACGTCGGTATAAAAAGTAGCGCCAGCTTGGTCTTCACGGCCAAGGTCGTCTTTCGCAAAGGGCTCCACGTTCTGGGCTCCCGCTTCGATGGCAGCCTCTTCGGGGTCCTTGGCTTCGGCATGCGTGGCTTCGATCAGGCCCACGCGGTCGAACATCCAGGCCACGGCCCCGGAATTTCCGAGCTGGCCTTTACGGAAGAGCACGCGGAGGGCGGGATTGGTGCGGTTTTTATTGTCGGTGAGGCATTCCACAATGACCGGCACTTTATGGGGAGCGAAGCCCTCAAAGGTGAGGGTTTCGTAGGTCACTTTTTCGTCGAGCAGGCCGGCGCCTTTTTTGATATTGCGCTCGATCGTGTCCCTTGTCATCGAAGCTTTTTTTGCGGCTTCTACGGCGGCGCGCAGCCGAGGGTTGGAGCCAATCTCCGCTCCCCCCATTTTTGCGGCCACCGAGATTTCTTTCGCCAACTTGGAAAAGAGAGCCCCTTGGACCTTAGATCTTTCCGATTTTACCGAATGTTTCCACTGTGCGCCCATGCCGAGGTTTTAGCAAAAGGCCATCTACGAAGCAATTAGGGCGTTTCTTTTAGGACCTTCCACACCTGTTCCATGCGCATGCCGCGGGAGCCCTTCAGCAGAAGGCGCGCGCCCGGCTGGAGCGATGCCCGGAGGCGGGCGGCGATCATTTCGTGGGAATCGAAGTGCTCGAGCGTGCCGCGAAACCCTCCTTCCTCTAAAGCTTTTTGCAGATGTTTCATCCGCGGGCCATAGAGGAGCACATGCCGTACCTTCTGGCGCAGAATGGCGGGGGTTAGGGAGCGGTGGAATTCTTCCTCGAGGGCGCCGAGCTCCAGCATATCGCCCAAGACGGCCCAGCTGTCTCCGGCAAAGCCGGAAAAAAGGGTTTCTAACGCAGCCACCACCGAGGCGGGGTTGGCATTATAGGTGTCCACGAGCACGCGGTAGCCATGAAGCTCATGCATCTCACTGCGGCCGGGAGGGGGAGTGAAGGTGCTTAGGCCCGCTCGCATTTCCTCGGGATTCAGGCCCAGGCCCTGGGCGAGAGTGAGGGCGCCGAGCAAGTTGAGGGCGTTGTGTTTGCCTTCGAGGGGCAGAAGGAAACACTCGATTTCGGGGCCGAGATTTTCCACCTCGAGCCAATGTTTCTCATTTTCTTGGGAAAGACGCCCACGAATGTCGGCCTCGTTGTCGATACCGTAGGTTAGGCGCCTCGTGCTTTTTAGCTGCTTGGCTTGGCGAGCGATGCGTTCATCGTCGAGGTTCACGGCCGCAAAGCCTTGGCGTCCTTCCAGCACCCCAAAGAGCAGGCCCTCCTCGTGCTCCACGGTATCCAGGTCGATCAACTTTTCTAAATGCTCGGCCCCGATCGAGGTGAGGAGGCCGGCATCGGGCGCCACCACATTTAGGTGCTGGGCCATCGCTCCGGGCTCATCAATCCCCACCTCAATCACGGCGGCTTCATGCTCGGCCCGGAGGCGCAGGAGGGTGGTGGGCACGCCCTGGAATCCATTCTGCGAGGCCTGGGTGAACAAAACATTCTTCCACTTCCCGCGCAGCAGGGCCGCGAGCATTTCCTTGGAGGTGGTCTTCCCGGCACTCCCGGCCACTACCGCTACCGGAAGGGAAAATTCCTGCCTCCAGCCCTTGGCGAGGGCTCGCCAGGCCTCTAGGGTGTTGTCGACGGGGAAGGAGAGTAAGCCCGTAGGGGGCGGAAAGTCCCGCAGGTGGACAGCTGCCACGGCCCCGGCCGCTAAAGCGTTCTCCATATATTGGTGCCCATCGGTAGTTTCCCCCTGCATGGCCACAAAAAGAGCGCCGGGATGGATTTCGCGGGTGTCGGAGGTGATGTGCGTGAGCGTGCGAGCATCGAGCGGAGGGGAGAGACCAAGAACTTTGCTAACCCATTGCGTGGTGAAGAAGCTCATGGCTCGAGTGTAACAAGAACAGGCGCTTAGGTGTGAGATTTGCAAACCAGAAATAAAGAGGCCGCATGCCTCAGGGGGTGGTTACCTCCACTGAACATGCGGCCGAAAGATCGATGACCTTTCCTCTCAGGGGATTACGATTCCACCCCAGAGAGGAGGGCCACCGTCATTCTACTACTGCTACTACTCATGTTGGTGACCACCCCCTTTCCAGAAGCGTTTAGCTTCTAGCCTAGATGATAGCACTAAGCCGAACACTCACGCAAAAGGGGACAAATCTTTGATTTTACTTGGGTTTATAAACGCCCATAACCAAGTGGAAAGGTCGGTTTGACGAGGGCGGGCGCCCTAAGTGTCTAAACGGTAGCGGCGGCGAAAGAGCCGGCTCATTTCTTCAATCTTCAGCATCATGAAAAAATCGAAGCAGCCAAAGTCTTTGTCGAGGGCGGGGGGCCCGTAAAATTTTGCGCCCGCGAGAATATAACTTTGGATGAGGGCGGGCAGCTCTGTCTCACTGGCCGCTTGCCCTTCGATCGGCTCTAAATGAGATTTATAGGCAGGCGTGGGCATGACATGAAAATCATTGCGGGCTAGTCCCTGCAATCGCAATTGCTCCAACAAATGCGCGGCCACCTTTGGATCCACCGTTTGCACGCTGGCGCAGCCAAAAAGATATTTTGTGTCGGTTTTGCGGATGTATTCGGCAATGCCCTTCCACAAGAGATTGATGATCGCCCCCGTGCGGTACTCTTGGTGGATGCAGGCGCGACCTAACTCGAGCTTATTGCCCGGAAGCTCGAGGATTTCCTGGATCTGGAATTCCCCCTCGGAATAAAAGCGTTTGGAAAAGAGGGACGAAATCAGGCGGTAGGTGCCTACGATCTGCGAGGTTTTGCGGTCGATGATCAGGAGGTGGTCGCAGATTGGATCGAGCTCATCCACATCGAGTTGGTTGTCCGATTCTTTGTTCTGCAATTCTTTGTAAAAAATATCGTGACGCAGCTTCAGCACTTGGCGTAGCTCGTAGGGGGTTTCGGCAGTCTTCAAAACAAAATTCTCATTGCTCTGGTAGATTGTCACTTTCGGCTGGAAATCGTTTAGAGGTATTTTCCAATCGAGCAGGAAGCGAAAGGGATGAAAGTTTTTTAGCAAACGCAATGGCACTCTCGCTTTGAGTCGAGCTCCTTGAGCAAGTTTTCTGGCGCCGAAAGCTGTTTTCATGTGATATTTCCCCCTAGACACAGGGTCCCATACCTGAGGCAAAATTCCTATCAGGACTTCGTTAGAAGTCCGTGTGAAAACTCTGGAGACTATATGATCCGCGCCATCCTCTTTGATCTCGACGGTACCATTATTGACACCGAACTTGCTGCACAGCAATCCATCTTAGATTGTGCCGGGGGTTGGGGCGTGCCGATCACCAAGGCCGACGCCGCCTCCGTGGCTGGCCAAAAGTGGGAGGTGGCTTTTGACCTCCTCTACGCCCGCTACAAAATGCCCGTCAGTCTCTTTGAAGCTTCGCAAGCGATCACCAAGCGCTACAAAGAAATCGTGCGTGCCGGACTCAAAGTGGTTCCCGGCTCGGTGGATGCTGTGCATGATTTCGCAAAGCATTTTCGTTTGGCATTGGTCACAGGCTCCAGACGGGACGATGCCCATTGGGCTCTCAATCATTTGCAGATCGCTTCTTGTTTCGAGCTCGTGCTCGGGGCTGAAGACTATCGGCGTTCCAAACCCGCTCCCGATGGCTATCTCTTGGCGCTGGAAAAGATGAATCTCAAGTCGGAGGAGGCATTGATTTTTGAAGACTCTGCCGCTGGCTTAGCTTCTGCGAAGGCCGCGGGCGTGCGCGTGGTGGCCATTGAAAGCACCAATCATTTTGCGCACGACCAAAGAGGGGCGCAGGCGCGGATCAAGGATTTTGAGGGAATTCGCGCGGATTGGGTGCAGAAAACATTCCCATAAAAAAAGGGGGCCCTTGCGAGCCCCCTAAGTACCGACTTTCTCCAGAATTTTACTCTTCGTCCTCTTCCGTTTCCTCGTCTGCATTCGGGGCAGGGTCCGAGGCACGTAGCATTTTCTGCTTCATGATCTTTTCTTTCAGCTCCTGCTTTTTGCCTTTGTGCGACTGCTGCGCCAGGATGCGGAAAGCATCATCCAGATTTTTTTCTGCGGGACGGGTCACGATATAGTTTCCCTTGGGGCCATAGTGGCCAAGGGCGGGATAGCGCTCTGCCGGCAGGCCGTGCTGGACACGGGCATAGCCAAGGTCGCGTTCGCACTCACGGCGGTGGTTGCTCAGCACCTTGAGCAAGCTTTCGAGCGATTCTTTGTAGCGCTCTTCTTTCTCAATGCGGTCGGTGAGGAATTCTTTTTTGATCACCTTGATGCGACCATTCTTGGTGATGCCTAGTTTCTGCTGCACCTTGCTGAGGTCTTCGGTGAGCTCGAGCTCGGGGATGGGGTCTAGCTGCTTATTGCCACTTAAGCGGGGATCAGCAAGCTCGGTGCGGCAGCGGATGAGGTCTTCGCGCTCGGACTTTAATTTGCGTTCCGTCTCATAGTTGTACCAGGTGACCTTGCGGAGCTCATCTTCCACGGCCACGCTTTCTTGGATTACGCCTTCTTCGTCCTCATTGAGTCCGATTTCTTTGGCGCCCATTTTGGCTTTTACTTCGATCTCTTCGTCTACGGGTTTGATTTTTTTCGAAGCACAGCCGGCTGTCATCGCGAGGGCGATCAAGCAGGGGAGTAAAATTGTTTTCATAAATCCTCTCTTTTCATTCAATCGATCAGTCGGTCGGTCCATTAGACTTGGGATTCCTAACTAGGAGTCCTGTCGCATGCCCTTAATCTACGGCAAAATGGTCGATTTGGGAGAGGGGGGAAGCAGATTTTTGCGGCTTTAGAGCCGGTAGGCCGCACGGCCTGTGCCTTTAGGGTGGACAAAAAAGAGCGCCCACTCGGGAGCGCCCTCTTTGGGAACTTATCAAGTCTGGAATTAGCGATACTCTCTTAGTTTGGTGCTGATCACGAGGCCATCTTCCTTACGCATATTATCGACCTGGGCAAAACCAAAGGGAACCTTGGCGATATAGATCACGCCCTCCGCATCGGCATTGTCGAAGGCAATGCGGCAGGTATCAAATCTTCCCGCGGGCACCTCTATCGATTGGAGAGTTCCTCCTATTTCCGCGCAGTTGGCTAGCGCATTGTCAATCGCCACATCGTCCAAATAATCGGAGGCGCTTTTCCACTCTTCGCTGGTTTCCGTTTCCCCCTGGAGAGTGGTGGTCTCTCGCTCGAGAAAGGTGCCGTCTTTTTGGTTTTCCTGCAGGAGTTCGTTTTGCACTTGGGCCTCAAGGGAGTTCTCGCCCATGGTGATTTGCAGGTCATAGGCAGCAAAATCCCCCACTTGGGGAGTGGCCCAGGCCGTGAGGGAAAAGAGAGAGAGGCTAAAAAATAGAAAGGGCTTCATGGAATTTCTCCTGGGTGAATGGAGCAAGAACGATACGCGGGCAAGGAAAAGAGGAAAACCAACAGAATGCCGCAGCGGCCGCGGTGAGCGGTTTAGCGGCACGCGGTTGGCCGCTAGCTGTTGCGGTGATGCGGCTGGCAGCTAGCGGCGCGGTTTTGCGGTTGCTCAGCGTGGGCTAGCGCCCGCTGAGCTTGTAGACGCTTGCTGC
>JAKFYM010000076.1 GCA_021730855.1 Bdellovibrionales bacterium | reverse complement strand
CAGCACACATACGCTCCTGATGTGAGCACTGGCATTACGGGCCACCACTTCCAGAGCGTCTTCCATATTAAACACCCGCTGAATACAGACCGTGGCCTTGTGGTCGATCAGAAACGATTCTCGGGCCTCGGCCGCAGTAGCAGAAAGCACGAGGGCCGAAAACAGGGAAAAGATAATTTTTTTCATTTTGGTCTCCTTTTTTATGGGCCTATCCCACCAAGGAAAACTACTGCGCACGAGGATTCTAATAAATTGATAATAAGGCATACCTACGATACGTATTTTGCATATGCAGGTCCTCGACCATTTAGACAAACTCAAGATTTTCTCCGCCGTGGCGGAGCGAGGCACCATCAATGGCGCGGCCCGGGAGCTGGCCCTTTCCCAGCCCGCGATCACCCGCGCGATCCAAACCCTGGAACAGGCCGTCGGGTTCAAGCTCTTTCATCGAGACCGGAATGGGATGCATCTCACGGAGGGTGGTCGTATTCTCCATGCCACGGGAGCGAGGGTGTTGGCGGAGGTGATGGATGCCACGACAAAGGGCGCTCATGCCCAGGAGGAAATGGCCGGCAATCTCACGATTGGCACGTATGAGAGTTTGGCGGAATACCTCTGGCCTGAGTTTCTGCTCCAAGTCCAAAAGGATTTCCCGCGGCTAAACGTCTCGCTCAAAACGAATTCGCAAAATGGTCATTTGGCGGACCTTAGCGCCGGCTTGCTAGATCTTCTGGTGGACGCCGAACCGCGCGCTCATGCGGGTCTCACGCTCTGGCCGCTTTATAGCGATCGTTTCAGTTTTTATTCGCAGAAAAAAATCGAATTGACCCCAGATTCTGCGAGCGGACTCTCTCTGCTTTGGGTGCGCGGGGTGTTTGACGAAAGCAATCTTACTCTAGAGCAGCACCTCAGTCAGGGTGGGTATCGGTTTCAGCGAGAATACACCTTTGATTCTTTCGCGACCGTGAAACGAATGGCGGCCAAGGGACTAGGAGTGGCGATCCTTCCGCAACGGCTAGCGGAAAAAGATGGAGAGCTGCATAGAATTCGCGCTCGCGGACTGAAAGAGGGGTTCGGACCCCATCGGATCTATGCCACGGTTTCCCCGCGAAAGGAAAATGACCCTCGGGTGAAGACGCTTGTTGGCCTTTTGAAAAAACAGCTGTCCTAGTGGGGGGAGATGGCAGCGCAGTGTTTGTGCGCTTAAGGAAGGTGCAAGGAGTCGGAAACGATGTCCTTCCTGCCCCGACGGTCTGAAAGGATGGTACAGTGTGTTTCTATTTTTCACGGAGGTATACATGAAATTTATTTTCTTTTTTTTGCTAGTCTCCAATTTAGCATTTGCATCCAGCCAAGGTGATTTGAATTCCCTTTGGAAAAACCCTTCGGAAGCATTGCTTTCCGCGTTTAAAAAATCTTGTGACAAAAAAGACCAAATCGATTTTGACGGCGGATCCGTGGGCGACCTCCTTCCACTTTTGCAAAAGAGCACTCATTCTATGCAGATCCGCGCTCTTGTGTTTGCCGAAGCAAATTGTACGGATGGAGCTAGCCGCGAACGGCTCTTGAGCGTCTTAGGGAATGAAATTCTGTTGCAACATCCCGGCAAGCTCATCCAGGCCCTTTGCCAGGAAAAAAGATCCGACCTAGCGACTTTGCCAGAGCAGGAAAATAGCGAATGGTTTGCCGTAGAATGCGAAGACAATGCCTGCAAGAAGCAAAGGAAAGCTTACTTTACGGAAAAGCGCGTCGCCCTATCCCAAGCAAAAGTGAAAAAAGAATGCGAGCCGATTCGGAAGGGCTTGCTCACGCATTTGCCTAGCGACCGCTAAAAAATCTATAGAAACACTATGTCCTCAACGAGGCGGTGTCTTTATAAAGAGCCACCGCCTAGGCTGACTGTATCAATGTGGCGACGACTTTCGCCATGTTTTTACGAGTTACTTTTTCGAAATGATCACGTACGCGGCATTTTCTTCCATGCTGCGGGTGAGACTGATTTCGTAAGCCACATCGGCGCCGATCAGTTCATATTTTTGCACTTTGTTGCCGGGAATACCGATAGTCAAATCGGTATCAAAAACTGTATTGCAAATAGGCCCCATTTCCTGCGAGAGCAAGTCGAGGACTTCATTTTTGAACTCGGCTCCCTGACGAATTTCATTGTTCGTCAGGGATTGGTTGAGCGCTTGGTGGTCGTTGAAGCGACAATCGTTTTTAATAATCTCAGCGGAAGCATTTTGCACGCTGAGTAGAGAGAAGCAAAGGGTAAACAAAATTACGATTTTCATAAGATTTCCTTTTTAAAAGATCCTAGCGCGTGCAGATTGTTTCGATATTCACAGCTTCATTTTCGCAGCCCGAATAGAAGCGCATGAAGCCGGTAGCTACATTTAGTTCCCACTCTTGCCTGCCCAGGCGTGGGTTGCCATCGTCATCCTTGCCGCATTCTACGCTGGGCAGGCTCAGGTCTACATCAGGAACTGATACTCCATCGTAGAGGTAGTTTTCTAACGCTTTGTATTGGAAGTCACGTCCATCATGTTCCGAGAGAACAAGCGTGAAGCTCACGGGATCTTCCGAATCTATGTCGGTGCCTTTGCAGGTCCATTGCATGGCCCCTACGGCGAATGCTTGGTGCGTGAAGAAAGTAGTAGCTAGAAGTGCAAATAATGCAGGTTTCATGATTACTCCTTAGTGCGAAAGTGGGTTTTTATGCTTTGGTTACTGAGTGGTCTCGTTACCATGGACGGTCGCGCATAGGAAATCGAAATATAATATGGACAAGATTTTACAAAACGAATCTAAACTTCTGAGGCAGATTTCGAGCGGGCATAGCAGCAAAACTCATGGCAAAACAGGCGAGTATGCTTACATATAAATAAAAATTATTTCCAATGCGAGAGTGCGCTGGAGTGCGGGGACTTACCGCACATACTCCACGCCAATGCCCGCATGCTTCTTCCAGCGCAGCTTGCGGGTGAGCACCTTGTCCAGGCGGCAGACCAAGAACTCCAGCTCGCGTCCTTCGCGCAAGGCTTGGGCGAAGATTTTTTGAAATTTTTCATTGTCGGTGAGGCGCAAGCCATTGAGCGCGAGCAGCTCGTCGTTTACGGCCAAGCCCGCTTCCTCGGCCGCCGAGCCCGAGGCCACTTTTTGCACCAAGGCCCCTGGTTTCCACTGCAAGAGCGCGCCGGTGTGGTGGAAGACAGCATCATTGATTTTTTCTTCGTGGGTCACTTTGAAAAATTTTGCAGCCTCGCGCCACGGGAGCGGGGCTCGCTCCGTGACCCAGGATTCCACCAAGGTTTTTTGCGTGATTCCGGTTTCTTTTTCGGCAAACTGCAGGAGTTGCGCGCGCGTGAAGCCAGGCTTGGCCGTGCGCAGAGGCTCGTGGGCGTCCACGCCGAATTCCTTCCAGATAGATTTCATGAGGCGGGCGAGTGTCCACTTTTTGCGGGATTTTTTCTGGAGGTGCGCATCCCAGCACCAGCCGAGGAGAGCGCCCTTGGAATAATAGCTCACGTCGGTATTGAGGCTGTCCTCATCGGGGCGGTAGTAGCGGATCCAGGCATCGAAGCTAGATTCGGCGAGCGAGCGGCGGCGGTGGCCGGGCAGTCCGTCAGGCAAAAGCGAGGCGTCACGCAGGCGGGATTTTTGGTACTGCTCGGGCGAGATCAGGCCGGCCTGGAGCGGGATCATATCGTCAAAATAATCCGTGAGCCCCTCGGAGAACCAAATGTCTTGGGTGTAGTTCTCGCCCATATAGTCGAAGGGGCCGAGTGCGAGTGGACGGATCGACTTCACATTCCAGGCGTGGAAATACTCATGCGCCACGAGCCGCAAAAAGCCATCCCAATCTTTGGGATCCTTAAGCGTGCTGCCATCGAACTGCGAGAGCTGGGAGTCGCGGTGCTCGAGCCCGCCATAGAGCTTGTGGCCAAAGTGCAGGAGGAACCAATACTCGCGGAAGGGCGCGCCCCCGAACATCTTGATCGAACTGTCCGCGATCTTCTTAAAGGCCTCCTCCATCTCGCGCACGGAGCGCACGCACTCCATGCCCACCCAGGCCACGTGATGGCGAATGCCATGCGTGGTGAAGCTGCCACTGCCGCCAAAGCCCGGAGCAGCAGCAATGATCGGGCAGTCGATCCATTGGTCATCGTTGCTCACGAGCGCCACCCAGCGGCCGGGGCCCTTTTTCCGGAAGGAAAGGGCCGAGGAAAGCATCTTCCATTTTGGCGGGAGCTTTAGCTCCACGGAAAAGGGCGCATGCAGGAGCGGCAGTAAGGGCGCCCCGGTAAGGGCGGCATAGTTCTCGTCGAGAAAACAGGTACGCACCGAGCGCTCAAAGGCATAGACCTCATATTCTACCGAAGCGGGATTGCCTTCGAGCTGCCAGCGGTTCTTGGCGATTTTTTGCGCGGGCGCGAGCCTGGTGATGTGGCGGGAATAATCGCGCACGAGGTAGCTGCCGGGAGTCCAGACCGGGAATTGCAAGATCGACGGCAGGTCTTCCGTCTCGCGGTGGAGGGTGACGTGGATGCGGTGGCTTTCCGGATGGGTCAGGTCGAGGACGACGCGGTAGGATGGTTTCATAAAAAGTCTTGCCCTGTTTTCAAATATTTTGGCTCGAGCGCAGTGGCGGAGACCGTGAGCCCGAGAGCGTAACGGCGCGCCCCGATGCGGCCGATCGCGCTGGCCCGCAATTCATGCAGGCCACTAGTCGCGAGCTGGGTTCCGGCGGGCCAGGCCTCTCTATATAGGCAAGCGCCTTCCCCGATCAAGCTATCTCCGGCCCGCATTTTTTCTGCGGCCAGCGCGGGGGCCAGGGCCAGTTCTTCGTCGGCGGGCGGGCTGAAGTCTGCGGCGAGGGAGCCGGGCTCGAGGCAGAGCGCATAGACCCGTTGGCTTTTTGCGTCGCTGATCGCCCAGGTGCGGGCTTGGTCAAAAAGCGGAGACTGCGTGGCCAGGGCCACGAGCGAGGACACGGGCACGCAGGCCAGGCCCAGGGGATCAGCCAGAAATTTCGCGGTGGTGATGCCGATGCGCAGGCCCGTGAACATCCCAGGGCCCACGCCCACGGAGAGAAAGTTCAGGTCGGAGGGCTGGAAGCCGGTGGACTTTAGGCACTCATCCACGCCGCGCAGGAGGGTCTCGTGGTGCTTCACCCCTTCGGGGCCTAACCAATCGTGCAGGACGCGCTCCCCCTCGAGCAAGGCCACGGCAGGCCGCGAGGTGGAGCTGTCGATGGCCAAATGCAAGGGCATCGCTAGAAGGGCAGCACTCGCGAAATATCATTGAAGATCGCGAACACCATGAGGATCAAGATGAGCGAGAGGCCCACCTTGAGCGTGGCTTGCTGCACGGACTGCGAGAGCGGCTTGCCGCGCAGGGATTCAATCACTGCGAACACGATATGCCCACCGTCGAGGATCGGGAGCGGGAGCAGGTTGAAGACGCCCAAACTGATCGAGATGATCGCCATGAAGCGCAGGAAATCCTGCCAGCCGCGTTCGGAGAAAGTGTCCCCCGCAAGTTTTCCGATCAGGATGGGGCCGCCCATCGTCTTCATCGAAACTTCGCCGAAGACTAACTTCTTGAGGCCGATCACCGTCATCGCGGTGTGGTTGGCCGATTCAATGGTGCCGATCCAGAGCGCCTTGAACGGATTCAGCGTGCGCTCCACGATCGGATTCGTCGGGCGCGCCAAGCGGCCCGCGGAGATGATGCCGATATTGTAGAGGATCACGTTTTCGCCCAAGAGATTCTTCTCCTTGCTGGCGCGGATCGAGCTCACGAGAGTTTGCAGTTTGCCTTCGCGTTCGATCTCCAGCTTGAGGGCTTGGTCAAAGTTCGGCTCCTTGCCCTGTTCCTTGGCCAGTTTGGCCACATCGTGCCCCGTTTCCTGGATGCGCGAGCGGAGGTGCTCGAAGCTGTAGATTTTTTTGCCGTTCACGGAGGCCACGCGGTCACCCGCACGTAGCCCCGCTTGAGAAGCGGCGCCATCTTTCAGCACCTCGCCCACAAAAAGTTCGGGATTGTGCAGCCCGGCGTTTTCCAGAAAGACACCCGCGTCTTTTTTGGATTTCTGCGCGAGGGCGCGAATGTCGCCGGAGGTAAGGGCGACTGTTTCCGACTTCCGCTCGGCCTTAAAGTTCAAGGCGGCGCTGGAAGAGGCCAGGGCCTGGCCAATGTTTTTTTCCACTTCTTCCCAGGAGCGCACCGGATTGCCATTCACTTCCACGATCTTATCGCCGGTGCGAAAGCCCCAAGGATGCTCGGCCAGGGTGGTGGCCACCAGCGCCTCGCGTGCAAAGGGATTGATCCCATCCAGGGTGCCGGCAATCGAATCCTCGCCATAGGCCGTGAGGGCAGGCTCTTTCTGGATTTTTACGTCGAGCTCCGTGGGCACTCCCTCGCGCAAGAGCGAGAAGCGCAGGTTCTTTTCCGGGGCGCGGATGATTTGTTCCGCCACGTCTTCGAATGTCTTCGTGGCCATGCCTCCTACGGAAACGATCACGTCTCCGGAGCGCAAGCCTGCTTGGTGGGCAGGAGTGTCGTTCACCACACGGGTGGCCACCGGGGGGAGCTTCTCGATGCCGGCCATCGCCAGAATGGCGAAGATCAGGATCGCGAGCAGGTAATTGAAAAGCGGGCCGCCAAAGAGCACGCTGATTTTCTGCGGCAGGGATTTTTTCACGAAGGCGCGCTCGGGCTTGGGCTCAGGATCATTGGCCAGCTCTTCGGGATCTTGGCCATAGATTTTCACGAATCCGCCCAAGGGGATGAGCGAGAGGATGTATTCCGTTTCGCCCCATTTGCGCGACCATAGTTTCGGGCCAAAGCCGATGGAGAACATATCCACCCGGATGCCGGCCCACTTGGCGAAGATAAAGTGGCCAAATTCATGGATCGCAATCACGCCCCCGAGAAGGGTCACGATCGCAAAAACATACTCAAGACTCTTTAGTAGATTCGGCAAGAATAGATTCATGACCCATCCTAACATAGCCCCCCAAGCAGCGCTGCGTTTCCTCGGAAGGCGCAATGCGTTAAATTGGGCTTTCCGCTAAAAAAACAGGCGCACGAGAAGGTAGAAAAAGGGGGCAGCCAAAATCAGGCTATCGAAGCGGTCAAAGATTCCGCCATGCCCCGGAAGCAGCGAGCCGCTGTCTTTGACAAGATAGGCACGCTTCAAAAAAGACTCCACCAAATCCCCCGCTTGGGCCACGCAGGAGGTGGCCAATGTTACGGCAATGATTTTTCCCACTCCCAGATGGGGCAGCATGCGCTGGAAAAAGAAGGCAAAAATCGCGCAGGCGAGCAGGCCCGACAAAGCTCCCTCGAGGGTTTTCCCCGGGCTAATGGGGGAGAGTTTATGCCGGCCGAAGGCCTTTCCTCCATAGTAGGCGGCAATGTCTCCGAGCCAGATGATGGCAAGCAAGAGGAGGAGGAGCCAGGGCCCGTGCGGCAGGGAGTGCAGGCGAGGAACGAAGGACAGGAAAAACACGATATAGAAGAGGCCAAATATTTTTAGTTGCAGGGCCTGGGCTTCGGGAAGCAAGTCGGCGCCGCTGCGATGGGCGGTCCAAAGGCTTTGGAGCACCACAAACAAGGCCGACAAATAAAGAACCGGCATTGCCCCCGGCAGCTCTAGGCCCAGCCAGAAGGCGGTCAGCACGGCCGCGCAGAGAGGCACCCAAGGGCGGCGGCTGGCAGAAAACGAGAGAAGCTCATAATAGGCGAGGATCGAGATTCCCGCCGTGAGGCCAATGAGCCCTTGGTGACCCGCAAAAAAATACATGCCCAGGAGAAAAAGCACTCCAGCCGAACCGGCAATCCAACGCTTTTTATGCTCGAGATTCATGGTACCTCAGCACTTTGCCGAAGCGGCGTTCACGGCCCTGAAACGTGGTGAGGGCCGCATGCAGATCGGCGATCGTGAAATCGGGCCAGCATTTTTCGGTGAAATAAAGTTCCGCATAAGCTGCCTGCCAAAGCAGAAAATTGGAGATGCGTTGGTCGCCACCGGTGCGGAGCAAAAGATCAGGGTCGGGAGACTCTCGCGTGAAAAGGCGCGCGCTCACGGCGGCTTCATCGATCTGCTCCAGGGCTAACTTGCCTTCTTTAACGTCGGCTGCAATCGAGCGGATTACCTGCGTGATCTCCTGGCGAGAGCCATAGGAGAGAGCGATATTGAGGAACATACCAGTGTTTTTGGCGGTGGCTTCGGTGAGCCGCTGCAGCTCTTTCTGGATCGGTTGGGGGAGCATTTCGGTAAAACCCACGGCGCGAAAGCGCAGGTTATTTTCGATGATTTCCTGGGTTTCAAACTTCAAGTAGCGCAGGAGCAGCTTCATCAGGAAGTTGACTTCCATCACCGGGCGCTGCCAGTTCTCGGTGGAAAAAGTATAAAGCGTGAGCGCTTCGATGCCGAGTTTTGCGCATTCCCGGGTGATCTCGCGGGCGCGCTCCACGCCCTTAGCATGGCCAAAGTCGCGGTTGTGACGACGCTTCTCAGCCCAACGGCCGTTACCATCCATGATGATCGCGATATGTCGCGGCTGATTCTCCATGGCGGCTTTCCCGGTCTTCAGATCGTTAGGATTTCTTTTTCTTTTTCACCGAGGATCTTATCGATCTCGGCAATCGCCAGATCCGTTTTCTTCTGCACTTCTTCCTGGGCGCGCTTGTTTTCGTCCTCGGAGATCACCTTGTCTTTTTCCTGCTTCTTGAGGGCTTCGTTGGCATCACGGCGCTGGTTGCGCACGTTGACTTTGCCTTCTTCGCCCATCTTTTTGCATTGCTTGACGAGGTCCTTGCGGCGCTCTTCGGTCAGTTGCGGAATCGGCACGCGGATCAGTTTGCCATCATTCATCGGGGTGAGGCCAAGGTTGGCCCCGATGATGGCTTTTTCGATGGCGGGCAAGAGCGAGCCTTCCCAAGCCTGCACTTGGATGGTGCGGGCATCGGGAGTGGAAAGATTGGCCACTTGTTTGATGGGGGTGGGGGTGCCGTAATAGTCCACCATCACTCCATCCAGGGCCGACACATTGGCGCGGCCGGTGCGCACCTTGCCGAGTTGCTCTTTCAGTGCCTTGATCGCGGCGATATTGGCTTGCTCAAATTTTTGTATTGTTTCTTTCATGCGTTTTTCCCTCTAGTGGTTGGGCAGAATCAATGTGCCGACCTTCTTGCCCATGATCACGTCTTTCATCGAACCCCTTTGGTTCATATTGAAAACGATGATGGGCATGGAATTGTCCATGCACAAAGAGATTGCCGCAGAGTCCATCACTTCCAGGCCTTTGCTGAGCACGTCGATGTACCGAAGTTCCTGGAATTTTTTGGCATTTGGATTTTTGACCGGATCCGAATCATAGACTCCGTCCACTTTCGTGGCTTTGAGCAGAAGATTCGCATCGATCTCACAGGCGCGCAGGGCGGCGGCAGTGTCGGTGGTGAAAAAGGGATTCCCCGTGCCGGCCGCAAAGATCACCACGCGGCCTTTTTCCAAGTGGCGCTCGGCGCGACGGCGGATATAGGGCTCGGCAATCTCTTGCATCTCAATGGCTGATTGCACTCGCGTGAACACGCCTTGTTTTTCCAAAGCATCTTGGATGGCCAGGGCGTTGATCACGGTGGCCAGCATTCCCATATAATCGGCGCTTGCGCGGTCCATTCCCGCTTCCGAGGCCTGCATGCCCCGGAAGATATTGCCGCCACCGATCACGATTGCGATCTGGACGCCCAGGGCATGGATCTCTTTTAGATCGGCCACGAGGTCCTGCAGCACCTGCAGGTCCACGCCATAGCCTCGTTGCCCAGCCAAAGCCTCGCCGGAAAGTTTTAGCAGGATCCTGCTATAGGCGGGCTTTCCTGATTTGGCTGCTGGCATCAGTTAGTTTCCTGAGCCTTTTTTGCGGTCTCACCCAACACAAAGCGCGCAAAACGAGCCACGCTGATGTTCTCGCCGATCTTCGCCACGGTCTGGCTGACGAGATCCGAGATCGAAATTTCAGGATCTTTCACGAATTTCTGGCTCATCAAGCATTGCTCGTCGTAGAGCTTCTGGATCTTGCCTTCGATGATTTTGTCGAGCACCGCTTGTGGCTTATTTGCCATCTTGGGGTCTTCTTTCATCTGCGCCAGCGAGATTTCCCGCTCTTTGGCGATGTATTCGGCGGGCATATCATCGGGGCGCACGCACACAGGGGCGGCGGCGGCGATGTGCATGGCTAGGTCTTTCACGAAAACTTGGAAGTTTTCGTTCCTGGCCACAAAGTCGGTCTCGCAGTTCACTTCCACGAGCACGGCCACTTTACCGTTCGAATGCACGTAGGAGCCGATGGTTCCCTCGGAAGTGGCGCGGCCGGCTTTTTTGGCGGCAGCGGAGAGGCCTTTTTTCCGTAAATACTCGATGGCTTCGTCAAGATTGCCACTAGTTTCGGTGAGTGCTTTTTTGCAATCCATCATGCCCGCGCCCGTGCGTTCGCGAAGCTCTTTCACTGTCGATGCGTTGATTTCCATGTCGTTCCTCTTTTCGAAATTGAATAGGAGAAGGGAGAAAAGCGCTTACGCCTTCTCGCCCTCTACCACTGCAGCTGGTTCCTCTTCCTTTTGGGCTTCCTTCATGGCGAGCTCGGCCTCGTCGGGAGAAATGAGGTCCACGTGGCCTTCAAAACGGGAAACAGGAGTGACTTTCTCTTCTTCCTTTTCTTCCTGCACTTCATTGGAGCGCAGTTTCTCTTGGAATTTATTATGGCCTTCGATGCAGGCCTCGGCCACGAGCGAACAGAACAGACGGATCGACTTGATCGCGTCGTCGTTGCCCGGGATCACGTAATCGATGCCTGTGGGATCGCAATTGGTGTCGACCACGGAAATCACGGGAATGCCCAAGCGGTTGGCTTCAAGCACTGCGGTATGCTCTTTGGAAGGATCGATGATGAAGAGCGCACCCGGAAGCTTACGCATGTCTTTGATCCCGCCCAAGTTCTTATCGAGTTTTTCCCGGTGCTTTTGGATGCGTGCCAGGTGTTTTTTGTTGAGAAGCTGGAGCTCGCCGGCATCTTCCATGGCGTTGTATTTTTTCAACTGGTCGATCGAGGCTTTGATCGTGGAATAGTTGGTGAGCGTGCCGCCGAGCCAGCGGTTCGTCACACAGTATTGGTCGGAGCGCTTGGCTTCTTGGGCCACGATCTCGCGGGCTTGTTTTTTGGTACCGACAAAAAGGATTTTTTTCCCTTCGCTGGCGGTCTTCAGGGCGAAATCCACGGCATCGCGCGCGAGACCGAGGGTTTTCTGTAGGTCAATGATGTAAATCCCATTCCTCGCGCCATAGACGAAAGGCTTCATTTTAGGATTCCAGCGTTTGGTTTGGTGACCGAAGTGAACGCCTGCTTCGAGCAGGTCTTTCATGACGACATTAGGCATTTTTTCCCCTTTCAAGGTTTAAGTTAAAGAGCGAAATTGCTCTGCCTCCGGCTCCGGAACCAAACATTTGCCAAAATGTTCAGCACTTAAACTGCAATTCCCTGCGGGGGCAGGGCTTTGGGAGCCGTGTGAGATGGGCTTGTCTTAGCATGCGGCTAGGGCTGCGCGCAATCGAGAAAAACGCTGATTTTTCAGCCTACTTGGGCGGGAAAAAGAACTCGCTGGGCTTTTGCCGCACTTTTTCCCAAAGGGAGACACGCAGGAGGGTGAGCTTAGCCTTCTTCACCTGACGGGCTTTTAGGGCGGTGTAGAGAGCCGCGGCGAAGCTCACCCCGAAGTTGAGGGCGCCCATGAGGAAGATGCTGAGCGAGAGAAGGAGGATGTCTTGCCAGTGCACCGCTTCGGCCGGCAGGGAGAGGAAGGCGAGGGTGATGGCGCCACTAGAGAGCGTGACGTGACGCACATCGAGCGGGACGCCGAAAAAACGGCCGATGATGGGCATGAAGCCGAGCAGAAAGCCCAGGGCCACGCTGCCCCCGATGCCCGAGATATTGTGATTGATCCAATGCGAAAGCTTTGTGGCTCTTTTTTCCCCAAAAATATTGGCGAGCCAGGAGGATTGGCTGATGGTCTCGGGAATCCGTCGGAATACGAAAAAATTTTCTAACCAGCCGGCTGCAATGCTCGCGAACCAGAGCAGGATGCCGGTGATGGCCGCGTAGGGAATGGTCATGCT
>JAKFYM010000370.1 GCA_021730855.1 Bdellovibrionales bacterium | reverse complement strand
GCCTTTTTTTGTTCTTGTGCGGCCCTCGAGTCGCGTCCCGTGCGCCAAATGGCCTATGCGGAGGCTGCCCTTCAGGGGGCGATCGCCGCCAATGCCGAGACTAGCCCCGACAATGGTGTGCGCAGCCTGGTGCAGCTTGCGCGGGACCAATTGGCCCGTGCGCGTTCCTATTATCGCCTCAAAAATTTCAAGGAAGCCCGCACCCTAGCCATGAAATCCCGCCGCATTTCCGAGGAAGCTGAGTGGCGTATGGTGCGAGGAGATTCGAGTTCCAATGAGGGCGAATCTCTGGTCAAATAGCCCTATGCGTAGCTCTCTTCTTTTTGTTTGTGTCCTCACCCTGCTCACCACTGGTTGCTTCCGCACTCGCGCCGATCTAGCGCGCGAGAAGGAAGAAAAAGAAGTCCAGTCCGACCTTCGCGAAAATATCGTGGAATATAACCGAGGCCTCGAGCGCCTCCAGGCAGACGTGGGTCGCCTTCAGGGAAAAGTGGAGGAGATGGACCACAGCCGGCGCAAAGAAATGAGCTCCAGCCGCGAGGGCGCGGAGAAGAGCCAGGCCGATCTTGCCGCCCGAGTGGCGAGCCTGCAGCAGGCCCAGGCCGCCCTCTTCGAAGAGATCAAGCAGCTCAAGGAAGACAATGTGCAGCTCCTGAAGTTGGTCTCGGACCGTGCGCGCCCGGCTCCTGCTGCTCCCGTAAAAAAAAACGCCAATAACTACGCTAGCGCCCTAAGCGCCTTCAAAGCCAAAAATTACGAAGCCGCTGCTGAGGGATTTCGCGCCTATTTAGAGGCGAGCCCCAAGGGCAAAAGCAGCCTCGATGCGCAGTACTACCTGGGAGAATCTCTCTACCGCCAAAAAGACTTCAGCGAAGCGATCGTGGCTTATGGGGCCGTTCATGAGCGCTCTGCCACAAGCGAGCTTGGCCGCAAGAGCACCCTCCGCATTGCCGAAAGTTTTGATGCCTTGGGGAAAAAGAAGGACGCGAAAGCCTTTGCCGAAATCCTGGTGCAGTCGAGCCCCGATAGCGCCGAAGCCAAAAAGGCTAGGAAGTACCTGCGGTGAGGAAGCTTCTCCTGCTAGGGCTGGCGGGGCTGGTGCTTGGCTGCTCGCCGAAGAGCGTGGTGGATCCCTCGGCCAGCCGCATCCGGATCTTTTACAATAATGACCTCAATGCTTACCTCGCGCCCTGTGGCTGCCGCGTGTCTCCGATCGGTGGCATGGACCGGCGCTGGAATGCAATGAAGGCGTATCCCGACGAGAGCCGCGTGCTCGTGGACGCCGGGAATTTTCTTTTTAAGTCGGCCCAATCCACCGACTACCTTGCCCCCCAGTGGTACGAACAGGCCGTGGGAGTGGTGGAGGCCTATAATCTTTTGCATGCCGATGCGGTGGCGATAGGCGAAACGGAATTCGCCCTTGGGGTGCAGAAATTTCAGGAGATCGCCAAACAAGCGAAGTTTCCTTTTATCTCCGCGAACGTTTACTGGAAGGGCACCTCGAAGCTTTTCCTTCGCGACTCCGTGATGATCGAGCGCTACGGCAAAAAGATCGGCATCTTTGGGCTCTTTCTTCCGTCCTTGAAATTGCCTCCTGAGCTCGAGGCCAAGGATCCCGTGAGTCATGCCCAGGCCATGGTGAAAAAGTTGCGCGCCCAAGGCGCCGATATGGTGATCGCGCTCTCGCACCAGGGCTATGATGAGGACGTGAAGCTGGCCAATGCCGTTTCCGGCATCGACCTGCTGGTGGGCGCTAGCTCCCAGAGTCTCTTACAAAAGCCCGACGTGGAGAACGATACCCTGCTCGTGCAGCTTAGCAATCAGGGCCAGGTGTTGGGAATGGTCGAGTACGAAGCCAAGACCTTGCCCAAGCAGCGCACGAATTTCGTGGTGGCCGAGCTCGATGGGCAGTTCAATGATGGCCCTCCGGGCTTAGCCAACCCCATGAAGACCGTGCTCGCGGTGACCAACCTGCGTATGACGGAAGCAAACAAAAAGCTGGATGAAAAAATCTGGGCCGCGCACGAAGGCAAGGCCGATGGTTTCCAGACCTTCCTCTCCTGCCGCGACTGCCACAACAAACAAGCCGCGTTTCAGGAGAACAAACGCCACGCCGCCGCCTTCCTCACTTTGCTGGCCAAGAAGCAGGAGAACAATCTCGACTGCGTGAAGTGCCATAGCGTGGGCATGGGCGCTCCCGGCGGGTTCACGAATTTGAACAATGCTTTTTTTGATGCCCAAGGGAAGGCGATTCCCTTTGCCAAGCTGAAAGACCTCGCGCATCCCGAGCCGGGCACCGACTATCGCGCCAATCCGGCAGCGATCAAGCCGCATGTGGCGCGCTGGATTTCTTCTTTGGAAAAAGCCGGCGTGAAAAAGGCCTTTGTGTCTGTGCAGTGCGAGAACTGCCACGGGCCCCGCCCCGGGCATCCGTTTGACAACCAATTGGCCGGCACGGGCAAGGTGAACGCCAACCTCTGCCTGCAGTGCCACACCAAAGAGCAAATGCCCGCCTGGTATGACCACGCGGGCAAGCTAGATTCTCAAGCCTTAGCTGGAGCGGTGAAGGCCGTGGCCTGTCCGCGCTAGGTTAGGTTTCTCCAGGGCATTTGGGAAATTCACAATGATTGGCGCCATCGCGCACGAGCGTGGATCCGTCCGGGCAGGTTTTGGCATCGGTGGCGCAGGCCGTGGTGTCCGCCGCGGGTGGCGGGCTGCCGCTATCGCAAGCAGGTAAAAGCAAGAAAGCTAGGCCGATCAGGCATAAACAATTTTTCATTTTGGGTCCCCCATATTGGATCCATTAAGTCTTTATCGGGCATAAGGATTTTGCAATGGTATTTTAACGAGCGCCAGCTCAGCCCCAGTTCACCGTGAATCGGGCCTTCGAGCCATCGGCCTTATCAATCTCCACAAATTGTTTATTGAGTCCGTGCAGGAACACATCCCGCGTCACTTCCACGTCTTTCAAGCAGTACTCGATGATCTTCTCGACTTCGCCGGTCTTCCACCATTCCACGGCCATCAAGCCATCGGCGCTCTTGCCCACGCCGAGGGTGGCCTGGGCGATCTTATCGAGTTTCACGAAGCGCCAGCCGCTCACGTTGTGCACGTCGAGCATGATGTCGAAGGTGTCGAGGGTGTCGGCAGGAGGGAGGCCATACTTCTCGAGAATGGGTAAATCGAATCCGATGATGTTGTAGCCAATCACTAGCCGCTCTTTGCAGAGCTCCACGAGCTCGGGCAGCTTGTCCTCGGTATAGGAAAAGAATTTATCGGTCTTGGAGTCGTAGGCGCAGGCCACCGAGACTTCGAGCTGCTTGAAATTCTTCCAGCCGCCCACGCTGTCCACCAGGGTTTTGGTCTCGATATCGACCACGAGGAAATGCGGATTTTTTTGGAAGAGCGAGGCCGGCGCTAGGTCGCTCCCCAGGGGAATAGAGAGATCGTGGCTCCAGAAAGAGGCATTGAGTTTTACGCGAGAGGGGGCAGACATTGAGCGTATTTATAACACGTTCGCTCTTGACCTTAAGAGAAAGCTATTCAAATATCCTCCAAAATCCCTATGGCCCCCGGCTAATACCTGATTAAAGGAGCTTCGTATTATGAGTGAAACAATTCGTCCCCTCGTGCAGCATCCCGCCCCTGATTTTAAGGGCACCGCTGTGGTGAATAAAGAATTCAAAGAGATCTCTTTGAAAGACTATCGCGGGAAATGGCTCTGCCTCTTTTTCTATCCCTTGGATTTCACCTTCGTTTGCCCCACGGAGATCACGGCTTTTTCCGACCAGCTCGATGGCTTCAAAAAGCTGGGCTGCGAAGTGGTGGGCGCTTCGATCGATTCCCAGTTCTCGCACTTGGCGTGGATCAACACTCCCCGGGCCGAAGGTGGATTGGGCGAGATCAAGTATCCACTTCTGGCCGACGTAAACAAAAATGCGGCGAAAGCCTACCAAGTGCTCACCGATGATGGCGTGGCCCTGCGTGGACTCTTCCTGATCAATCCCCAAGGTAAGATTGCCTACCAAGTGGTGCATGACCTTGGCGTGGGCCGCTCGGTGGAAGAGACCCTCCGTGTGCTCGAGGCTTTCCAGTATGTGGAAAAGCATGGGGAAGTCTGCCCGGCCAACTGGAAAAAGGGCGCCACCACCATGAAGCCCGATCCCAAAGGATCGCAAGAGTACTTCAACAAACTGAAGTAAATCTTGGACGAAAAAAAGCCTCTGCTGGCTCTTGCTGGCAGAGGCTTTTTTATTGGTTGCTGTTACTGGCCAGGCTGAGTTTGTGGAGCTTCCTGGGTGCGGGCAGGATGGGAAGAAACGCTAGGCATGCGGCATTGGCGGTCTCGTAGGAGTTTGTTGCGGACGGCAATGGCCTCGCGGAGGTAGGTGAATTTTGTGACCTTCGTGCCCACATAGAGGTTGTATCCGCCATCTTCCAGGCCCTCGGCGGGTTGAACCAAACATTCGGGAAGGGGCGAATGGCTGTTTAGGGTGGTGCCGGTGGCGGTGCTGACTGTCGTTGCGGTGCCGACTGTCGTTGCGGTATGCGGGCCGTCGTTAGGGCGCTTTTTGGTAGCGGCGACTGCGGTGGTGGCAGCAAAAATCCCCAGGCTAAGCACGATCAACTTCATAAAATCCTCCATTCCTAATGGTCCCAGAAGATCTTAAAAATACCAAGCGCCCTGCATGAATAAATTCTATTTATGCATCCTGTGCTTACGCAGAGACAGGTGGCGGAGCGGACTGTCTAGAGTTTTGGCATTTATCTCCTTGAAAAGAATGGCTTTTTTTCCTGGTGACTAAGCCGTGCTTTGTTGACAAGTTTAGTCGGCCATGAGAAATTAGAAGTAGAGATAGAAAACCCAGCGATAAGGGCTAACCGTGGCGAAAGCACGGGGCGCAAAGCTCTCCTCCTGCAGCTCGAGAGAGTATGGAGGGAGGGTTGCCGAAAGGGTTAGGTTGTTGCGTTCGGCCGTCTTGGTAAGGGACGACAGAAAAAGGCTAGGGTTAGGGCGCCGCGGGCAGCGGAGAGCTCTAGAACGCAGCGGTCTAAAGGGAGTACCAATGCGCTCGGTGTATGGCTCATAGAGGGTCATGCAGGGAGCACAGCATAAACGAATAAAATTGATCTAAAAATTAGGTTCTCTTCGCACGGCACGCAAGTGCTGCTCAAGGGGCTCAACTTTCGTTGAGCCCGGAAAAACGGGTCCAAGGTAGGCCCGTTTTTTTTGCTATTGGGAAGTGGGTGCGTGAAATATGTGCTTCAAGCAGCGTCCATGAATTCAATCTGATAAGTCCGTTTTGGCAAGAGAACGGCAATCACGGAGTAGGCGAAAGAAAGTGCGGGAATCTTTGTGTTCTTGCTGTTTTTTGTGTCTTTGAGCTTGATGAAGCCTGCTCCCTCTAAGCTTTTGCAATCTCGGAGAACGGCGGCAAAATCTCTGTCTAGCATCTTGGCTAGTTCATAAATGGAAGAGGGCTTTTGCGCGGAAATAGCCGTTAGTAGCTCAATCTTTTGAATGGTCATGAATTTTCGAAAAGACTCTACAGAGTCGAAGAAAATGTGATGCGAAGGTTGAATGGAAAACTCTCTCTTGGTTAATGCCTTTTTTATTTCTTTCTTAAAATCGGCAAGCGACTGGAAGTGAATTTCTAAGATCTTATTTTTCATTTTTAATAATCCTCTCTATCTCCGTAAAAAAGAAATCCATTGCCTCTCTATAGTCCGTCATCGTTAAGAGCTCTCTGTGCTCCTTGTCGGTCGGTAGTTTCGTATGCAGGTGAAAGCCGAATGGATGATGATTGTCGAGCAGCAAGCGCGCAAACCCGAATTCGATGTCCAATAATACGAACTTAGCCTTGATTCCGTCGGGGTACTTTTTGCTTTTTCCGACATCGAACACTTTGAGATCTGCCAGGTACTTTCCATCTTTAACGATGAGTTTACGGATTATTATTGGCCTGGCTACCATATACTATATGTACATCAGAGCATATATGTGTGTCAAGCACATATTGTGTCAGTGCTTTTAAGATGAGTGCTTATTCCCAGCTAGCAATTAATTCGCCAGCAAAGCCGAAGGCCGCGGATTAGGCGAACTCGTGCGCAAGAGCCCCATCATGAGCTTATGAATGTTCCCATTGCTGGCCAGTAGCTCTTGTTCCGCCATCGAAAAGGGCGCGCCGCTATAGTTGGTGACCAGACCCCCAGCTTCTTGCACGAGCAGGGCTCCGGCACACACATCCCAGCTCGAGAGATTGCGCTCCCAGAATCCATCAAAGATCCCCGCGGCCACATAGGCTAGGTCGATGGCGGCGGCTCCAGGGCGGCGCACGGCGCGGGCCTCGAGGTGGGCACGCTCAAAGCGCTCAATCTCGGGGGCGAGCTTTTGCTCCTCTTTCAGATAGGCGAAGCCCGTGGTGAGCAGGCATTCAGAGATTTTTTTGCGGCGGCTCACCCGCATCGCACGGCGGTTGAAAAAGGCACCGCTGCCTTTGGCGCCGTGGAAGGTCTCGTCGAGAGTGGGGATATAGATCACTCCAGCCACGGGCGTGTGGCCAATGGCCAAGCCGATCGAGACACAAAAGAGCGGAAAGCCATGCACGAAATTCGTGGTGCCATCGAGCGGGTCCACATGCCACATTGGCTCGTTTTTTATCGCGCCCTTGCTTTGGCCGCTCTCTTCGACCAAAAAAGAGAAGGACGGAAAATCCTTAGCCAATCGCTTGCGGATCAGGGCTTCGCTTTTTATATCAGCCTCGGTCACGAGGCTGGAGCGGGCCTTCTCGCGCACGTCGAATCTCTTCCGGTAGTAGCGTAGGATCACATCTCCGGCGGCATGGGCCGCGGAGATGGCGCTCTTTCTCACTTTGTCTAAATCGCGTTGGCTGAGCATTAGAACCAGGCCTCTGACTTTCTGGCGCGCACATAGTCTGCTACGTAGCGTGTGTATTCCTGTTGTAAGCGTTTGATGATTGGCCCGCCCCCACTAGGAAAGGAAATCTTGCGTCCATCGCGGAGGAGCACGGCTTTTACGGGCATCACCTCGCGGGTGGCGCTCGACACAAAACATTCTGTGGCCTGCCCTAGATCCTGCGGGAAAAGGGGAACATCGGCATAGTGAATGTCGGCCTCGGTGGCGAGGGCGGCGATCAGGGTGCGGGTGATGCCGCGCAGATTGCCTGTGGCCGTGCCGGATTCATGCAGGGGCGAGCGCAGGCCGCCGTCGATCACGAAGGTCACGTTGCTGTTGGAGGCTTCGGTGAGTTTACCGTCGGGGCTGAGGAGGAGAGCATCGTCGCCCCCCATTTCTTTGGCCTCGGCCACGGCCAAAATATTGTTTAGGTAGTTGCCGCTCTTTATATTGGGATCGAGCGCGAGGGGGGAATTGCGAAGCACCGAAGGAATGGCGAGCGTCATGCCATCACTGTAAAAATTTTTATTCCAGGGCGGAAGCTCTTTCACCAGGATCACGTAGGAGGTTTTGCTGACCACGGCCGGGTCTAGATCGAGTGGTCCTTCGCCTCGGGAGATGGTGAAGCGAATGAAAACATCCTCGCCCTTTTGCACCCCACTCTCTTTCACGGTGCGCAGGATTTCGGTGCGTAGGAAATCACGGGATTGGGAGAGCCGCATCTTGGAGAGACGCGCGGAATTTTCTAGCCTGTCGAAATGCTCATCGAGGAAAAAAGGCACGCCCTCGTAGGTACGCACCACCTCGTAGATCGAGTCTCCATATTGAAAACCGCGGTCGAGGATGGAGATTTTCGCTTCGGCGGCGAGAGAAATTTGTCCGTTCACATTCGCAGTGGCGCGCATGCGTGGAGACTACTAAAGGCTGCGAATCTTCGCCAGGGGATAATAATAGTGCAGGATCTGGCGGTAGGTCTTTCCTTCATCGGCCATGGCGCGCGCGCCCACCTGGCACATGCCCACGCCATGGCCATAGCCCTCGCCGGCGATGCGGTAGCCACGGCCGTCTTCCTGCACGGAAAACGCGGTGCTCTTCACCTTGGTATTGCCAATCGCATTGCGAAAAGCGTTGGAGGAAATGATGAGGTTATTGCCGCCGGAGTCGGAGACCACCACATCGCTCAGGCGCTGGTGAGCATTCGGAGCACCCGACTCGAGTTTTGCTAAACGCACAAAGCCATCGGGCAGAAGGCCGGAGATTTTTTTCAATGCATTTTCGATCTGCGGCCGCGTGAGGTGCACAGACCAATGCATTCGGTAGCGTTCTTTTTTATGATAGGGGCAGACCACAGGACGGAAATGCTCCCGCCTCTCACCCCAGACAAATTCCGGGATCTCCGTCATGCCGCCGCAGTTGGCGTGGAAGTAAGCCTTAACGGTCTGGCTGCCGAAGGCCAGCACCTGCCCCCGCGTTTCGGCCACGGCGCGATTGGATTTGGGCGTTTCGCTCTCGGCTCCGCCATAGACTTGGTCCATCGTGGTGCTCTCGAGGTCATATTCGGAGTTTTTGCTCGTGATGGTTTGGAAGATCGCGTACGAGCGCGAGGCCACCGCTTGGGCCTTCAGGGACTCGAGGGGCCAGGAGGGCACCATCTCGCGATTGATCAGGCCGGCGAGGTATTTTTCTAGGCCCACGCTATTCACCACGGAGCAAAAATTGCCTTTGGCGTAGATGGTGAGCTGGTCGCGGTAGGGGCGGCCATTGAGATCGAGGAAGCCATTGGGACTCGAAAGATCGAGGCGGCCCCCGGCGCTTTCGCCCGCACCAAACTGAATTTGGTTATCTGCGCAACGCACATTGAAGGTGCTGCTGCCGGCTAGTTTGCCGCTTCTCCAAGAAATATCCACGCCGGAGATCGTGAAGGTGCGGAACTGCCCCACCAGGACGCGGACATTTTTTGGCAGAGTGAGGGGTGCGCGCGGCGGTACTGGGGCCGCTCGCAGCTCGAGAGGAAAAAGAAGAGAGAGCGCGAGGAAGAGCTCGCGATTCCATAGCAGTTGTCCCACTTGGAAATTCTAACAGAGCTCTTCCGGTGGAAGCGACCGCGTTCTCTACCTCTTAGCGGCTCAAAACGAATTTTATTTTCTTCCAACCTCGCCGAGGAAACGCATGATGTCGGTGGGGAAGGGGAAAATGATGGTGCTATTGCCGGGTTGGCCGCTTACCTCTTTTAGTGTCTGCAGGTAACGAAGGGCCAGAGTCGTCGAGTTGCGGCTCATTTCTTCAGCGGCATTGGCCAGTTGTTTCGCAGCCTGGAATTCCCCTTCGGCCGCGATCACCTTGGCGCGTCGCTCACGTTCGGCCTCGGCTTGGCGGGCCATGGCTCTTTGCATTTCGGGCGGCAGGTCGATTTGTTTCACTTCCACATGCGAGACCTTGATTCCCCAGGGCTCGCTTTGTTGGTCGAGGATCGCTTGGAGTTTCACGTTCAGGGTTTCGCGCTGCGAGAGTAGCTCGTCGAGCTCCACTTGGCCGAGCACGGAGCGGAGGGTGGTTTGCGAAAGCTGAGAGGTGGCGAAGAGATAGTTCTCGATCGCGATCACGCTTTTCAGCGGATCGGTCACACGGAAATAAATCACAGCGTTTACTTTGAGGGTCACGTTGTCGCGCGTGATGATGTCCTGCGGGGGCACGTCGAAGGTGACGGTGCGCAGATCGACACGGATCATTTTATCGATCAGGGGAATGAGCAGCATGATGCCGGGCCCTTTGGGCTCGGGCAGGGCGCGGCCCAGGCGAAAGATCACGGCCCGTTCATATTCGTTGAGAATTTTTACGGCGCTGAAGAGGAAAGCCAGAACGGCGAGGACAATAAAACTGCCACCGGGCAGAAGCTGAATGAGTTCCATATTAGTGACTCCTTTTTTCTAGTTGCAAACGTATACCCCGAAGTCCCACAACTTGCGCATTTTCCTGCGGCTGCAGGGGATCCTTCGCCTCAAAGGCCCAGAGCTCGCCATTCACGAGGGCATGGCCCTGGCGGCCGTCGGCGCCGGTGGACTTCACCGTGGCCATAGCGCCCACCACTTGGTCGGCCACGGAGACGCGTCCGCGATCGCGTGCCAGGAGATAGGCAACGAAGCCCATCACCACGCCCATGCCGGCGAGCAGGGAGCCGAGCAGGCCGAGCGAGACCTGCATCGAGCCACCCGCGGGATCAATGAGAAAGAGCCCGCCAAAAAAGAGCGACGCCAGGCCCGCCACCGCGAGCAGGCCATAACTTGTGACGAAGATCTCAGCGAGGAGGAAGATGAAGCCCAGCGCGATCAGCAGGAGGCCGCCCGTATTGATCGGCAGCATCTGCAGGCTGATGGCGCCGAGGAGGATGCTCAGGGCCCCCACGACGGCGGGCGCGATGAGGGTGAAGCCCGAGGAAACCTCCACATAGAAAGCGAGCGCGCCGAGGGCGAGCAGCATGGTGCTGATGTTCGGATCGGCAATGAAGTGC
This sequence comes from Bdellovibrionales bacterium, assembly GCA_021730855.1. Taxonomy (GTDB): domain Bacteria; phylum Bdellovibrionota; class UBA1018; order CAIPTA01; family CAIPTA01; genus JAKFYM01. Next base: position 1,919 of record JAKFYM010000370.1, on the reverse strand, counting down.
AGGAATTTTTGCATCAGGCTCATCGAGCGGGGAAGCACCTCCGCGCCCTTGGTGCGCAGGATCTTTTCCTGGGCGCCGATGCGGATTTTTCGTCCCTCGGCTTTTTGCAATAGGTCCTGCAAATCGCTAGCCACGAAATCCACGATCCCGGCCTGCACGGCTTCTTCGGGAGAAAAGGACTTGCTCTTGGTCACGACGAGCTCCGCATTCGCGGCGTTGCGTCCGCGCAGGGTGGCTTGCGAGCGGGCGAGGGCGGCGGTGTCGTTGGTCACCTTTTCTCCCATGGTGCCCTTCACGTCCTCTCCACCGGATCCCACCGGATGGGCCGCGCCGATATTCGTGCCCGGAGCGAGCACGGCGAGATGGGACGCGAGCGTGAGGAGGGCACCGGCGCTGGTGGCGCTCGCGCCTCCGGGGCTCACGTAGAGAATCACGGGCACGGTGGCTTGTGAGAAACCTTGGATGATGTCGCGGGTGCTGGAGAGGAGGCCGCCGGGGGTGTTGAGGCGAATCAAGAGGGCCTCAGCCTTTTCTCTTTCTGCGGCTTTTACGGATTCCAGGATGTAGGAGGCGCTGCCGGGATTGATCGTGCCTTGCACGTCGATGAGGTGGATGCTGGGCGCGGCGGAGGAGGCTTGGTTGGTTGTGAGGAGGGTGGCTGTAAGTTGGGTGGCCGCAAGCAGGAGCAGAAGTTTCATTGGATTCCCATGGCGCGCATCACGAGTTTGAGGTCTTCCCAGGCTTCTTTCTTTTTTGCCGGAGAGTGGAGGAGGTCGCGCGGATGATGCGTGCAGAAAATGCGGCGGCCATTCCAGGAATATTCTTGTCGTCTGAGGACGGGAAGCGGGGACTCCGAACGGGCGAGCGCGCGGGCGGCAGTGTCGCCGAGGGCCACGACGAAGGGCGTTTCTATTTGTTGGAATTGAACGTTCAAGTGGGCTTCGCAGGTTTGGAAGAGAATGGAATCCACGGCCTGGCCCGCAGGAGGGCGGCACTTGAAGAGGTTCGTGAGGTAGACGTCCTCATAGCGAATCTTCATGGCCACCACCATTTTTTGCAGGAGCGCCCCGCTCTCGTCGGAAAAGGGAATGCCTTTTTCGTTGTCTTGGGCGGAGGGGAAGTCACCCACAAGAATGAGACGAGCCGCAGGATGGCCCGCACCAAATACCAATTGTTTGCGCCCCACGTGCAGGACGCATTGGTCGCAATAGCGGATGCTTTCGCTATAGGCCTGGAGCTCCTGCGCAGGGCTGGAGCCGGAGCGGGCTTGCGTCTGGGGGGCGAGGAGCGGGAAGTCGAGCAAATCGCCGTAGAGAAGCTCTAGGGTACGGGAAAGAGGGGCGGACATAGGAGGAATCTAGGGCCTGGAGGGCTTGGGCGCAAGCGGAACCGGTTGGGGAAAACGTGTAATGACCGAGTGAACCGATACAGTGAAAAAGCCTTAAGGGTTTCGGTGACTTTCCGATGAGTTTTTATAGCCAGAAAGCATCACGGAGGATCGCCAAATGGATAAAAAATTAGATGACAGATTCGAAGACGAGGGCGAGCGCGAAGTAGAAAACTTTGTGCCCTACCAGAATCCCACCGGCTCGGTGGAAGAAGTGATTCGCCTCGCGGAAGCTTGCCCCGTTTGCGGTTGCAAGTTGATGTTCACCAATTTCACGGATTTCGCCCGCATGATCTCGCACGAAGTGGTGCGCTGTGATGAGTGTGGCTATCGCGCGAAGAAGGATATGGCGCAGCTGCAGTGAGTGGGCGCGGCGGGCTCGCGGCGCAAAGCTGCGAGTGAGTGCGCAGCATGAGCGGTGGTGCGAAGCCGCTTGGGCACGGATGTGCGGTATCTTCAGGTTTCAAAAATCTTTATAAATAGGTGTAGGAAAATTTTTCTTAGGGGCGCTTCTGGGCGTGGGCGTGCGTTC
>JAKFYM010000405.1 GCA_021730855.1 Bdellovibrionales bacterium | reverse complement strand
GGTCCCCTTTTTGACATCCCTCTCCTAAACGTTGAAACGGAAGTGCATGATGTCGCCATCGCGCACCACGTACTCTTTTCCCTCCAGCCGGAATAGGCCCTTGGCCTTGATCTCCGGCTCGGAACCAAACTTCACGAGGTCATCGTAATGATAAACCTCGGCTTTGATAAAGCCTTTTTCGAAATCCGTGTGAATCACTCCAGCGGCCTGCGGGGCTTTCCAACCGCTCCCAATCGTCCAGGCGCGCACTTCCTTCTCCCCGGCGGTGAAATAGGTGGAGAGGCCCAAAAGTTTATAGGCCTCGCGGATCAGGCGGGAGAGGCCGTCCTCTTTTAGCCCGAGAGATTCGAGCATCTCGCGTTTGTCGGCGCCTTCGAGCTCCACGAGCTCCGACTCAATTTTTCCGCAGATCGGCACAATGCCGCTGCCTTCTTTTTTGGCGTAGTCGGAAAGCAACTGGAAATAGGGGCTCTCCATGGGCGAGGCCACGCGGTCTTCGTCCACATTGCCCACGTAGAGCACCTGCTTCACCGTCATCAGGTGGAGATCGTGGATCGCCTGCAATTCTTTTTCGTCGAGCCCGAGGGCCCGCACCGGCTTGCCCGCTTCGAGGGCTTCCTTCACCTTCTTCATCACCTCGGCCTGTTTGCCGAACGTCTTAGGATCGCGCAGGGCGCTTTTTTCCACGATGGAGTAACGCTTCGTCACGGTCTCAAGATCCGCCAGCATGAGCTCCATATCGATCACCGAAACATCGCGCAGGGGATCCACGTTCCCGTCCACATGGATCACGTTCGCATTGTCAAAGCAGCGCACCACGTGCACGATCGCCGTGCACTCGCGGATATTGGCGAGGAATTTATTGCCCAGGCCCTCGCCCTTGGAGGCGCCCTTCACGATGCCGGCAATATCCACGAATTCCATGCTCGCGGGTACCGTCTGCTGCGGCTTCACGCGCCTGGTGATCTCGTCGAGCCGCGGGTCGGGCACCTTCACCACGCCCACGTTGGGATCGATGGTGCAGAAGGGGAAGTTTTCGGCCGCCACCTTGGCGTTCGTCAACGCATTGAAGAGGGTGGATTTCCCCACGTTCGGAAGCCCCACGATGCCACAACTCAAACCCATATCGTTCTCCTTAGTCCGCGCTCTTGCGATGAAATTTATTCATCGCCTGCTCGGTTTTTCCGGCGAGGCACAGATCAATCGCCTCGCACACATTTGGCATCTCTTGCTCCCAGAATTCGAGCTCCGCCTTGTCTAGATTCCCCAACACATAATCCGGCACCTGCATCTCGGGATGGAGCGGGCGCCCGATCCCCATGCGAATGCGCGTATAATTCTCGCCAAGGGGTGCGAGGGAGCGCAGGCCGTTGTGCCCGGCATGTCCCCCGCCCTTTTTGATCCGGAAGCTCTTGGGCGGGATATCGAGCTCGTCGTGCACCACGATCACATCCTCGATCGCCACTTTATAAAAACGCATCGCCTCGCCCACGGCCTCTCCGGAGCGATTCATATAAGTGAGCGGACGGAGCACCAGCACTTCTTCGCTGCCCACCTTCACGCGCGCCACATCGGAATGGAATTCCTGCTTGCGAAACTCCTCGCCCTTGAGCAGGGTCCAGGCCTCCACCACGAGGAAACCAAGATTGTGGCGGTTGAGGACATGCTTGCGCCCAGGATTGCCGAGGCCCGCGAGGATCTTCATCTCAGTCGAAGAGCGAGCTGACAGAATCGTGGTAGTGAATTCTGCGAATCGCTTCGCCTAGGAGGCCCGCCACCGAGAGGGCCTGGATTTTTCCGCAATCCAGCGCTTCCTGCGAGAGCGGGATGGTGTCGGTGCAAACGAATTTCTTGATGCAGGATTCTTTGATGCGGCCGATGGCGGGGCCGGAGAGCACGGGATGGGTGGCGCAGGCATAGACCTCGCTGGCCCCGTGTTTCACGAGCGATTCCGCGGCTTCGGTGAGGGTGCCCGCGGTGTCGACCATATCGTCGAGGATGATGGCGCGCATTCCGTTCACCTCACCCACCACGTTCATGGCCTTGGCCACGTTCGGGCCGGTACGGCGCTTGTCGATCATCGCCACTTTGGCGTCTACCTTTTTGGCATAGGCGCGGGCGCGCTCCACGCCGCCGGCATCTGGGGAAACGATCACGAGGTCCTCCGCCGGGGCCGAGAACTCCTCGCGGATGTAGTTGAGCAGCACGGGGCGAGCAAAAAGATTGTCGAAGGGAATGTTGAAAAAGCCTTGGATCTGGCCGGAGTGGAGATCGAGGGAAACCACGCGGTTCACGCCAGCGGCGGTGAGCAGGTCGGCCACGAGTTTGGCCGTGATCGGGGTGCGTGGGTGCACTTTCCGGTCCTGGCGGGCATAGCCGTAGTATGGGATCACGGCGGTGATCTGCTTCACACTGGCGCGCTTGAGCGAGTCCACCATGATCAGGAGCTCCATCAGGTTGTCGTTCACGGGCGCGCAGGTGCTTTGCACGAGGTAGACATCCTGCCCCCGCACGCTCTCCTTGATCTCGACAAAAATCTCTTTGTCACTGAAACGCCGCACATCCGCCTGGCCGAGCTCCACGCCAAGGTTCTCGGCGATTTTCTGAGCGAGGGGGCGATTGGAATTGCCAGCAAAGATATGAAGCGGAGCGCGGGGTGTGGGGGCCATGGGCGGGACTATACCCGCTTGCCCCCCCTCCTTTCAATGGAATCCTGTTGAGAGACGCACCGCCTTAGCATAAGAAAAGAAATGCCTTTTCACGTGCTTGGAATTGAGAGTAGTTGCGACGAGACTTCGGCCGCAATCCTGCGTTTTGAGCCGGGGGGTAAGCGGGAGCTGTTGTCCGACGTGACTGCTCGGCAGGAAGAGGTGCACCTGCGCTGGGGGGGCGTGGTGCCCGAGCTGGCCTCGCGCCGGCACCTGGAATCCCTTTTGCCGGTGGTGAAGGCCGCCCTCCACCAGGCAGGCTTGAGCTACCAGCAACTAAGCGCGGTGGCCGTGACCAATCGCCCCGGCCTCATCGGCTCGCTCATGATCGGGGTGAATGCCGCGCGCACCCTGGCGTTTACCTTGAAGATTCCCCTGATCCCTATCAATCACCTCGAGGCCCATCTCGCAGCGGTATTGCTGGAGGGGGCAGAGATTCAGTTCCCCTGCCTGGGCCTGATCATCTCGGGCGGGCATACCTCGCTCTATGAGGTGCAGGAAGGCTGGAAGGACTTTCGCCCGCTCGGCCACACCCGCGATGATGCCGCCGGTGAAGCCTTCGACAAGGGCGCGCGGCTGCTGGGCCTGCCCTATCCCGGAGGCCCGCAGGTGGCCAAGCTCGCGGCCGAAGGAAATCCTGCGGCCATCAGCTTTCCGCGGGCCCTACCCGCCTGGAATGAAACGGACTTCAGTTTCTCGGGCCTAAAAACCTCGCTCGCCACCTATTTGCAGCGCCCCTCTCCGGCACCAGTGGCAGATATTTGCGCCTCCTACCAGGAGGCCATCGTGGATGCCTTAGTGGCAAAAACCGTGAATGCCGCAAAACGTGGCAGCTACCGAGACCTCGTGGTGGCCGGGGGCGTGGCCGCGAACCAGCGCCTGCGCGAAAAGCTGCGCGCGGCCCTACCCGCTGCGATGCGCCTGCACATTCCCGCGCCCGCCTTCTGCACCGACAATGGCGCGATGATCGCCGCCCTCGGCTCCGTGCGCTTGGAGCAGGGCGAGGGGATCGAACCAGAAGGAATCTTTGCCGTGGAGGTGGCCCCCGCCACCGAAGCCCGGGCCGCCAGGGGGAAACACTAGATGGAAAAAAAACGCCACCAGCCCCGCTTCGCCAAAAAATCGCTCGGCCAAAATTTCCTCGTCGACAAAAACGCAATCGCCAAGATCGTGAGCTCTGTGCCTGAGGGCACGCCCCTGCTGCTCGAGATCGGTCCCGGCCGCGGGGCGCTCAGCACTGAGCTTTTTCGCCGGGCCGAGAAATTCTGCGTGCTCGAGATGGACGATATTTTTGCCGAAAATATCGGGGCCACTTTGTTTATCCACGGCTCGCGCCAGCACCATGTGTTTCATTCCGATGCGCTGGAATTTGATTGGGATAGAATTTGGCAAGAGAGCGGGAGCGCGCCCGACACCCCGCTCGTGGTAGCCGCGAACCTTCCCTATAATGTGGCCACCGAAATTCTTTTCCGCCTGCTCGATTTACGCGCACGCATCCCCCTCATGGTGCTGATGTTCCAAAAAGAAGTGGCCCTGCGCCTAGCGGCCGAGCCCGGATCCCGCACCTACGGCATCATCAGCGTGGCCGCGCAGAATCACTATGAGGTGCGCTTGCAGCAGGTGCTGAAGCCCGGAGCCTTTCGGCCCTCCCCGAAGGTGGACTCGGCGGTGCTGGAGCTCGAGCGGCGCGCCTCTCCGGTGGTGGCTCTTGCTCCGGCCGAGGAAAAAGAATTTCTCTCGCTCGTGCGCGCCGCCTTTGCGCACCGGCGAAAGACATTGGAGAACTCCCTCAGCATGGAGCTGCCGCGCCTGGGCTGGGTCAAGACGCCCGGCAAAGAGCCCCTGCGCGCCGCCTTGGCCGCAGCGGAGATTGCAGGCATCCGCCGCGCCGAGACTTTGGGCATTGCCGAGTTTGGGCGACTCTATTTGACCCTCAAACGCCATTGTGGTGAGTTGCCGGAATGAAAAAAGAGACAGGGAACAAAATCGTCGCCACCAATAAGGAAGCGCGTCACCGCTTTTTTATTGAGTCCACGCTGGAGGCCGGCATCGTGCTCACGGGCACCGAAGTGAAATCTTTACGCGCCGGCAAGGTGCAGCTCTCGGATTCCTATGTCTTTTTCAAGAATGGGGAAGCTTTTCTTTCTAACGCCCACATCAGCGAGTACACCCACGGTAACCGCGAGAATCACAATCCCCTGCGTCCGCGCAAACTGCTTTTTCACAAAAAAGAAATCGATAAGCTCGCCGCCGCCGTGAATGAGCAGGGCATGACAATCGTGCCCACCCAAATGTATTTTGTGAAGGGACGCGCCAAGGTGGAAGTGGGCGTGGCCAAAGGGAAGAAGCAGCACGACAAACGCGAGAGCGTGAAAGAGAAAGAAGCCCAGCGCGAGATGGAGCGGACGCGTAAACGTTTCTAAAGGCGGTTGCCGGAATGGGCCTCACGTGGCTGCCTGAAAATCGCGAGTCCTTCTAATATTCTGCACCGCAGAAGTGGAAAAATTCTTCCCGCTCCATAGGAGTTCTGCGCTAGACTCCCGCCATGCCAAAATTCGCAAACTCCAAAACCATTTCCGAAGCCTTTTTGCAGCAAGTGAAACACAACGGCCAGCAGGTGGCCTTCCGTCACAAAAAAGACGGGGCCTGGACCAGCGTGACCTTCGCGCAGCACTTTGAGTCCGTGCGCCGCCTAGCCTGCGGCCTGCACCACCTCGGCGTAAAAAAAGGTGATCGCGTGAATATCCTGGCGCAGACTTCGCTTGCCTGGAGCCAATTCGATCTGGCGATCCTCGGGGTGGGCGGCATCACCGTGCCCATCTACCCCACCAGCACTCCCGAAGACACGAAGTACATCATCAACCACGCCGAAACCGCCGTGCTCTTTGTGGACGATTTCAAAAATTTGCAAAAACTGGCCGCCGTGGCCAGCGAATGCCCGAAGCTGAAGCTAGTGGTGGTGAACTTCGAGCACCGCTCCTCGGATCTCAAGGCGCCCTTCGAGATCATGACCTGGAATGCGCTCTATGATTTGGGCCTGAACAAAGAGGGCGCGCTCGGTCCCAAGGTGGATGCTTGTTATGCCGACAGCAAGGGCGAGGATGTGTTCACGATCTGCTACACCTCGGGAACCACCGGCCTGCCCAAGGGCGTGGTGCTCACGCATTCCGCGATGCAATCCGTGATGATCGATGTGGACAAAGTGCTGGGCTCGGTGACCCGCGACGATGAGGTGATGCTTTCCTTCCTGCCGATGAGCCATATCTTCGGCAAGCTCGAGAGCATGCTGCCCTACTATATGGGCTGGACCAGCGCCTTCGCCGAATCACTAGACACCCTGGTGACAAATCTACCGGAGGTGAAGCCCACCCTGCTGATCGCAGTGCCGCGCATTTTTGAAAAAGTCTATAACCGCATCCTCGCCCAAGTGGCCGAGGGCTCGGCCGTGAAACAGCAGCTCTTTGCCTGGGCGATGGGCGTGGGCCGCGAAGTGATGGAAGCACGCAATGCCGGGAAATCGGCCTCCTTCGTGACGCTCGCGCAATATGAGATCGCCAAGAAATTGGTTTTTTCCAAAGTGGTGGCCCGCTTCGGCGGAAACCTCCGCCTCTGCGTGAGCGGCTCGGCCCCGCTGGCCCGCAATATCCAGGAATTCATGCATATCGTGGGAGTGCCGGTCTACGAAGGCTACGGCCTCACCGAGACCTGTGCGCCCGTGGCGGTGAACATTCCTGGCGCCAATCGTTTTGGCTCGGTGGGAAAGGTGCTGCCCGAGGTGCTCGTGCGCATCGCCGAAGACGGCGAGATCCTCATCAAGAGCGCCAAGAATTTCCGTGAATACTATAAAAATCCCGAGGCCACCAAAGAATCCATCAAAGATGGCTGGTTTCATACGGGAGACATTGGCCATATCGACGACGACGGCTTCCTCCTCATCACCGACCGCAAAAAAGATTTGATCAAGACGGCCGGGGGAAAATATTTGGCGCCCCAAAAAATCGAGAACCTCGCCAAATCCCAGCCCGTGCTCAGCCAGGTGGTGATCTATGGCGACCAAAAGCCCTTCGCCGTGGCCCTGCTCACGCTCAACCAGGAGTACGTGATGCAGTACGCGAAATCGCATAAAATTCTCTCCAGCCAGTTCAGCGAGCTCGTGAAACAAACAGAGATCCAAAAGCTGGTGCAAAAAGCCATCGACGACATCAACTCCCAGCTCGCGCGCTACGAAACCATCAAGAGCTATATCATTGTGCCGAGAGAATTTTCCGTGGAGGAGGGCGACCTCACGCCCTCGCTCAAAATCAAGCGCAAGCAAATCTGCCAGAAATACAAAGCGGAGCTGGAAGCGCTGTATAAGGATGCAAAAGATTGAGGTTCTGAGGCCATGACCTCGGGAGGAATTACCCTGCCCAGGCAGGATAATGAAAAAAATCTCCCTGAAAAATTAGGGAATTAGAGGCTTCCAATGGCCGCGAATCGCTCCAAGCGCAGTTGGGGCGCGCCATCCTCGGGAAGCTGGATCGTGAACCGCAGCGACCAATCATTATGCCCCTCTGGGTCGACCAAGACCTGCTCCACCGTCCACTCCACGGCTCCTTTTTCAATCAACGTGAATTGCGGCAGCCGCGCCTTGGGATCCGTGCACAGCCGCTGGTGCCCAATCAGGTAGTCTTTGAACTTGGCCTCGAGCTCTTCCAACGGATAGGGCTCTGCGAGCAGGCCACTGGCGGCTTCGAAGTCACGGCTGGCGAGGGCGCGCACGAAGCGATGCATCTCATTGCGCACAAAACGCGTGAGCTCGGCCTCGTTTCTCGGCTTGCGCTTCGGGCTTTCTTTTTCGCTCGCCTCGGTGGCGGGCAAAGGCTCTCCGCCCCTGCGCATCCTTTCCCAATCCTCCAGCAGGCTGGAATCCACCTGGCGCACCATCTCTTCAAAATAAAGGGTCATGCCCCTTAGCTCTTCGTTCTTCAGGGCATCGGGCACGGTCTGCTCGAGCACCTTGAAAGTTTCCGAGAGATAACGAACCAGCAAACCCTCCACCTTATGCAGGTCGTATTCGCGGATGTAGTCGGCGAACGAATAGTAGTTCTCGAACATCTCGCGCGCGATCGATTTCGGGCGCACGTTCTCCTGGCCCACCCAGGGGTGGCTCTCGCGGAACTCATTGAAGGTGGAATAAATGAACTCGCGCTTGGGCTTGGGGTGCTCGAGTTTTTCCAGCTCCTCCATCCGCTGCTCGTATTCCACGCCATTGGCCTTCATCTCTTTCATCTTTGCGTCCTTCACTCGATCCAACTGCCTGCGTAGGATGAGCTCGGGATTTTCCAGAATGGATTCCACGAGCGTGAGCACGTCGAGGGCATAGTCTTCGGCGGCGGGATCGAGGAGAGCAATGGTGTCCACAAGATAAAGGGCTAGGGTGTGGTGGAGCGAAAAATCTTTTTGCAAGGAGGACGGAACACGAATCTGCGGGCGGCGATGGTGCGCGCTCCAATGAAATTCCACAAGCTTGCGGGCCAAGAGGGAGCGAAAGAGCTCAAAGGTTTGCCCACGTAGAGCCCGCTTCGTATTGGCGGGACCATGGGAATCGCGGATCAGTTGTTTCAGCGCGGTGGCGCCATCGGCGCGGCTCAGGACGCTGAGAAGCATGCCGTGCGAGATCGCAAAACGGGAAACCAGCGCTTCGGGCTGGGATTGGATGAGTTTCTGAAAGCTTTCTTTTGTCCACATCACAAATCCGGGCGGCGCGGTTCTCGCCTTTTTTTCTTTCCCGCCCTTCTCGGCCTTAGCGCGCGCCCGCAGGTTCTCGATCACGTGCTCGGGCGCCTGGGCCACCACCAAGCCGCGCGCATCGAAGCCCTTGCGCCCGGCGCGGCCGCTGATCTGGTGGAACTCCCGCACGGTGAGCTGGCCGGATTTCTCGCCATCATATTTGCTCAGCTTCGTGAACAGCACGGTGCGGATCGGCACGTTCACGCCCACACCCAGGGTGTCGGTGCCGCTCACCACTTTTAGCAGCCCTTGCTGCGCCAGCTTTTCCACGAGCACGCGGTAGCGCGGCAGCAGGCCCGCATGGTGGAGGCCGATACCGTGCCTCAAAAGGCGCTGGAAATCTTTCCCATAGGGGCTCTGGAACTTCGCTCCTTCCAGTGCCAGGGCGATCTTCTTTTTTTCCTCTTTGCTGGAAAAATCCACGCTCAAGAGGTTCTGGGCCTCCTCGGCCGCTTCACGCTGGGAGAAATTCACTAGGTAGACGGGAGCCAGGCCCTTCTGTACCAGGTCCGCGATGGTTTCGTGCAGGGGCGTCTCGCGATATTCGAAGTCGAGGGGCACGGGACGATCGCTCGAGCGCACCAACTCGGTCTTGCGGCCGTTGAGTTTGGTGAGGGCCTTGGCAAAAAAGTCCACCTCGCCCAGGGTGGCCGACATCAGGAGAAAACGCGTCTGCGGCAGGGTGAGCAGGGGAATTTGCCAGGCGGCCCCGCGCTGCTTGTCGGAGTAGTAGTGGAATTCGTCCATCACCACGTCTCCCACCAGGGCGGCCTCCCCCTCGCGAAGGGCGAGGTTCGAGAGGATCTCCGCCGTGCAGCAGATGATGGGCGCATCCCCGTTCACGCTCCCGTCGCCAGTGACCATGCCCACGCGCTCGGGGCCAAAAATCGCGCAAAGGTCGCGGAATTTTTCGTTCACGAGGGCTTTGATTGGGCAGGTGTAGAACGAACGTCTCCCGAGCGCGAGCGCTTGGAAATGCAGGGCCAGCGCCACCAGCGATTTGCCCGAGCCCGTGGGAGTGTTGAGGATCACGTTATGGCCGTCGAGCAACGCCAGGATGGCTTCTTCCTGGGCGGGATAGAGCGCGAGGTCCTTTTCGGCCACGTATTCTAAAAAAAGCCCGAGTAGCTTATCGGCGGTGGCCTCGGCACTAGAGGGGAGGCGTTGGTAGAGGGGCCATTCCATGCCTAGTCTTTACCAGCTCTGCTGGCGAGGGCATAGCTAAGAAGGCAGTTCTTCCAGCTCGCGGAAGCGCGAGAACCAGTCGCCGTCGTCTAAAAACGAGGCGCCCTTGCCTTCGACAAAAACTTGCAAGGGCTCGAGGGAGCGATCTTGGTGCACGGGAACAATCCGCACCAAGGGACGCCCACCCTCTGTGATCACAATTTCTTTTCCTTGGTCCGAAATTTCGCGCAGAAATGCCGAGACATCAAAACTGGATTCGCTGATCTCACGCTGCAAAAAGGACCCCCTTGTCCAAAAATAAACCGCGAACCGCTAGCCGCATCCGCAACGGCTATCCGCCAACCGCGTGCCGCGATACCGCGAACCGCAGCGGCAACCGCCAGCTGCTTACGGGAAGAGCCCGCGCAGTAGCATTGCTTTCTCTAGCCGCAGGATCGCCCTTGCCATGGCGGCCGTGCGCATATCGCAGTTCAAGCGTTTCGAGGTGCCGGCCACTTCGTTGAAGGCCTGCACGATCACGCTCTTGAGCTTCTCGTTCACTTCTTTTTCCTGCCAGAAAAAGCTTTGGATGTCCTGCACCCACTCAAAGTAACTCACGATCACGCCGCCGGCATTGGCGAGAATGTCGGGCACGATGAAGCAGCGGCCAGAGAGGATGGCGTGGGCATCGTGGGTGATGGGACCATTGGCGCCCTCGCTGATCAAGCGTGCCTTCACACGTTCGGCATTGCCTTTGTGGATCACGTTCTCCATGGCGCAGGGGAGGAGGATATCCACATTCAGCTCGAGCAGGTCTTCATTCGTGATCGGCTCCGAATTCGGAAAGCCTTTGAGCACCCCATGCTGCTGCACCCATTTCAAGACTTCCGGAATGTCCAAACCGGCCCGGCTGTAGATCCCGCCGGAAACATCGCTCACCGCCAGCACCGAGGTGCCGAGGGCATGGATTTCCCGCGCCGCGATCGATCCCACTTTTCCAAAACCATGCACGGCCACGGTGGTTTGTTTGTTCATCGGGAGTTTCAAAATCTTGGCGGCCTCTTCGGCGCAATAGACCACGCCCCGGCCCGTGGATTCTTCCCGGCCGAGCGAGCCACCGATCTCGATCGGCTTGCCGGTGACCACTCCGGGGATTGCATAGCCACGCACCTGGGAGAAAGTGTCCATGAGCCACGACATGGTCTGCCCGTCGGTGCCCACGTCGGAAGCGGGAATGTCGCGATCGGGGCCAATGATGTTGGCGATCTCCACGGTATAGCGCCGGGTCATGGCTTGCTTCTCGGCACGGGAGAGAAGATTGGGATTCACGCGCACTCCGCCCTTGGCGCCCCCAAGGGGTAGGCCCACGAGCGAGCATTTCATTGTCATCAGAGTGGCGAGCGCGGCCACCTCGGAGAGGCTCACGTCTTGGTGGTAACGAATTCCGCCCTTGCCGGGGCCAAGAGTCATATTATGCTGCACGCGATAACCCTCGAACACATGGATCGAGCCATCATCCATGCGCACCGGGATGCTCACCACCAGGGCGCGCTTCGGGCGCTTTAAGCGATCGCCCACGTTCGGGTCGATGCCGGCGAGGAGGCAGCTCTCGTCGATCTGCTTCACCACGTTTTTAAAAAGCTCGTTGGAGAAAAATACGCTGTCGTGCATTAGGTCAGACATGAAACTTCCTTTATTTATTCAGTTTCCTGCAGGAATCGCTCGGCGTCCAAGGCAGCCATACAGCCCGTGCCCGCAGCGGTCACGGCCTGACGGTACACATGGTCTTGCAAGTCTCCGCAGGCAAAAAATCCGGGAACTTTGGTTCTCGTCGATCCGGGCACTGTCTTCACGTAGCCGGCAGCATCCAGATCCACGTAACCTTTAAACAAGTCAGAATTGGGTTTATGACCGATGGCGATAAACAAACCGGTCACGTTTAGATCCGAGATCTTATTGTCCAAAAGATTGCGGACTTTCAGTCCCCGCACTTCCGACTCGCCCACCACATCTTCCACGGCCGAGTTCCAGATCGGCTGGATCTTGGCATTGGCGAACACCCGCGCCTGCATTGCCTTAGAAGCGCGCAGCTCTTCGCGGCGGTGGATGAGGTGCACCTTGCTGGCAAAACGCGTGAGAAAGGTGGCTTCTTCGGCGGCGGTATCGCCCCCGCCCACCACGGCGATCTCCTGGTTGCGAAAGAAAAAGCCATCGCAGGTGGCGCAGGCCGAAACCCCGCGGCCGATCAAACGCATTTCGTTGGGCAGGCCCAAATATTTGGCCGTGGCGCCGGTGGCGGCGATCAGGGTTTGGGTCTCAAAGGTGGTGCCATTGTCGAGGGTGATGCGAAAGGGGCGCTTGGAAAGGTCTGTTTTGGTGACGGTGGCTTGCAAAAAGCGCGTGCCGAAGCGCTCGGCCTGCTTGGTGAAGGCCTCCATCAGCTCGGGGCCGGTCACGGCCTCGGCAAAACCCGGGTAATTCTCGACATCGGTGGTGGTGGTGAGCTGGCCGCCGGGCTGCCCGCCATGGATCAGGAGCGGCTTCAGGTTGGCGCGCGCGGCGTAAATGGCGGCGGTGAGGCCAGCAGGGCCTGAGCCCAAAATGGTGATGGTTTCCAAAGGCTGCGGAGCAGACATCCAATCTCCCTTATCGATGACAGTGGGTGCGATCTTAATTCTCCACCCCCTGGCCCAGCAAGCTCTCTTTTTCAAAGAGCTGGCGGTTCTTTCTGCTCCGCGGTAAAGCTGCCTCTATGAAAATCGTCGAATTTGTTGTGACGGACTTGCCCGAAGATCCGCGGCTCGACAAAATAATTCCGCTCCACGTCAAAGGCCTCTCCCGCTCCCATGCCCGCAAGCTCATCGAG
>JAKFYM010000204.1 GCA_021730855.1 Bdellovibrionales bacterium | reverse complement strand
CCTCTTTGGGATTTGTCACGAAGGCAGACATTGAACGCCTAGAATCACGCATTGAGGAGCTCGAACAGAAGCTCTCGGAGCGCGAGTACGCGGCCTTGGCCACGCAGGATGAAGAATAGTTCTCCTATTAGGCAACGAAGAGGAGAAAAGATTTCAACAGAGTATGACCGCTTCTAGAAAATATCTTGCGGTCCAGACGAAGTCTCGCCCCCATACGCAAAATCTTTGAATGTGGTGTACTGGCCGAGCCAAGCAAGTTTCACTTCGCCCGTGTTTCCCGAGCGGTGTTTGCCGATGATCAGCTCGGCTTCATTTTGCAGTTCTGGATTGTCTTTTTCCCGGTGAATGAAGAGCACGATATCCGCATCTTGTTCGATGGCGCCAGATTCACGCAAATCGGAGAGCTGGGGTTTTTTCCGCTCGCGTTTTTCTACCTCGCGGCTCAGCTGGGAAGCGGCGAGCACCGGAAGGTTCAGCTCCTTGGCCATGGCTTTGAGGCCACGCGAAATTTCGGCAATCTCTTGCTCGCGGCTATTGTAGGAGCCACCCCCGCGGCCAATGCCACGCATGAGTTGGAGGTAGTCCACCACCACGAGTCCAAGGCCATGTTGGCTCTGGATTCGGCGGCAGCGGCTCTTTAGTTCGAGCAGGTTGAGGGCTGGGGTGTCGTCGAGAAAAATCTGGGCATTTTGCATCTCGCCGGCGGCGCGCTGGAGGTGTTTCCAGTCCGACTCCTGCAAACGCGAAGCATTTTTCAAACGATTCGAATCCACCCGCGCCTCCATCGAAAGCAGACGCATCGTGAGTTCGGCCTTGCTCATCTCCATCGAGAAGACGGCCACGCTGGTCTGGCCCTGCACGGCGGAATGGAGCGCGGTATTGAGCATGAAGGAGGTTTTTCCCATACCGGGGCGTGCGGCCACGATGATGAGCTGCCCCGCATGCCAACCCATGGTTTCTTGGTCAAGATCGCGAAATCCGCTCGGCACGCCGATGATGCGGGTGTTGCGCGAGGCTGTCTCTTGGAGATGGTTGAAGACCTCGAGCATGCTGTCGGAGAGCGAGCTATAGGTGTTGAGTTTACGTTCCGATGTGGCCTCTAGCACCCGCTTTTCTGTCTCTTCCTTGAAGGCATTGTGGTCTTCCACGCCCTCATAGGCCTTGGTCACTTGTTCTGCGCAAACATGGATGATCTTGCGCTCGACGGATTTTTCTTTGACGATCAGGCCATAGGCCGGCACGTTCATCACGGAATAGTCGGAGGCCACGAGCTCAGCGATATAGGTTGCGCCCCCAACCTTTTCCAAATTCGCCGAAGAGGCGAGGGCGTTTTTTAACGTGACCGCATCGGCTGGCTGGCTTCTCTGGGCGAGGTCAAGAATGGCGCGGTAAATTTTTTGGTGACTCTCTTTGTAAAAATCCTCGGGTTGGAGTCCGATTTCGTAGACCGAATCGAGCGAGCGATTATCGAGCAAGATGCCGCCGAGCACGTTCATTTCGGCTTCGATATTGTGGGGTGGAGTTTTTCCGGAAGGGCGCGTGAAGGAAGCCCCGGCACCAAAGTTCGAGGCACCCGCGGCTTCGCGACTGCGATCAAAAGGTGGTCGGAATTCTAGGTCCAATGGCGTCTCCCCAAACGTATGAATGTTTTTAGAGCCACAGAAAATCGGGCTCTAGAAAAGAGCCTATCCGAATTTCTCGTAGAAGTGGTCTCCAAAATAAACCGTGCCGAGGGGAAAAGTTTCTGAGGCGGAGAGCCAAAAAGACGCAAGCGCTCCCAATGCCATAGTAAAGCATCTAATCAGTAAGATTCAGTAAGATAAGGATTGGGTGTGCGGCTATAACAGTGGCTAGCGGTGGTCTTATTCTACGTCGGCAACGACGGACAAATTCACTTCCGCCAAGATGCCTTCCATCAGACGCACTGGGATTTTGAAGGACCCTAGTTTCTTCAAGGAGCCGCCAAGCTCGATTTGTTTGCGATCCACTTTCACGCCTTTTTGTTCAATGGCTTCAGCGATGTCTTGGTTGGTGATGGAGCCAAAGAGTTTCTGGCCTTCGCCTGCTTTGCGGCGAATCACCAGGGACAATCCTTCGAGCTGGGCCTTGAGGGCCTCTTTTTCTGCGCGCACAGCAGCTAACTTTTTGGTCAGGGCGCGTTTTTGGTGCTCCACCTGGCGCATATTTTTTTCATCGGCTTGCACGGCAAGGCCACGAGGAAAGAGATAGTTGCGGGCATAGCCATTGCTCACGCGAACGTTGTCGCCAATGGTTCCCAGGTTCTCCACATTATCTCGCAAAATGACGTTCATGGTCCGTTGTCCTTTTCTTTTTTGGCCTTCAGTCGGCCTCTAAAATTAAACCAGAGATCAAAAAAACCGAAACTCATCATCAGCCAGGGCGTTAGCATGCTGCCTAAGCCGTAAAAAAGAATACGGATTGGGCCACGGAGGCGCAGTGAGTCCAGAAAGTACGCTAGAATACTCAATCCCTGGAAAAAGTAAATGAGGAGAAGGGGATCGATGACGTTTCTTGCCACTATCGAGAGTGGTTTGCTCTCCAGGAGCAGGAAAAGAATGCAGAAGAGGGTGGGCCAAGCTAGCCAGACGGGGCTGCGCCACTTGCGTAAAAAATCTAGGCCGATGCCTGCTCGTCGCAAAAAGCCCTTGGGATTCCAGCGGATAAGCACGAGGGTGGGCAGAAGGCAGAGGAGCAAAAGAGTGGTGAGCACGAGGCCGGGCACCGTTTCGAGTATTAGGGCCGGGTTTTTCTCGAGTGGCTCGAGGGCGGAGCGCAGGCGTTCCACCAGGAGTGGAGACTGTTGATTGAGTTTTTGGTCTTGCAAAACCGCCACCTGCACCTGGATCATCCGCTGTAAAATGGCCAAAGGCGGCTCAGTTTGCTGCTGAAAATAGAGCCATCCCAAGAAAATGGTGGTTCCCAAGGTGAGGAAAAAGCCTCCGGCAATCGATTTTTCCACCCCCTTGCGATTCATGAGGAGCTCGCCCATCGTGAAGGCAGGCAGGCCCGCCATGAGGAGGAAGCCGAGGCTTCCTCCTAAGCCTTGGATGGATAACGAAAGTCCACAGCCTAAGACAATGGCGGCGAGGGCCCATAGGCGGCCTTGTTTGCGTGAGGCGGTGCCCGAGTGGAGATACAAAATAGGCAGGGGAGCGAGAACGCTGAGGAAAAAAGAAAAGAAAAAGAGGGGCGCCAGGAGGCAGAGAGCTAGATGGAATGCCCAAGGGCCAGGTCTCTCCTGGCTCTCGAACTTGTCTTGGGTCATCCCGGACTCTCCTGGAAAGGGTGGGGATTAGGCGTCGTAAGAGTCAGCGCCGTCTTCCGCAGAAAGGGCTTTTTTCGGGCGCTTCATAGGACTGGGCTTTTTGAGGAGCTCCATGTCTTCTTCATCCGAAAGATGGACGCTCAAGAAGCGCACCACATGCTCATTGATCCGGAAATTCCGCTCTAGTTCCGCTACGGTGGCGCTATTGCCGGTGTAACCGAAATAAAGGTAACGGCCGCGGTTTTCTTTGAGGATGTCAAAGGACAGGCGGCGCATGCCCCAGTCTTCAAAATTACCCAACTCGCCTTGGTGGGCTTGGAGGACGGACTCCACTTTGGTTTTGAGCGCCTGAATCAGATCTTCACTGGTGCTGGCTTTGGTGATTACCGTCGTTTCGTAACTCGGCATGCTTTGTCCTTTCAAAATCGTGAATTGCCTCTGTATCACAAGCACGGGTTCAATGAAAAGGGAGAAATTCCGGGAGTTTCAAGCCCTTTGCTCTACGCGTCTTTCGTGGGTGGATTGAATAAGTGGAGGAAATCGAATAGCTTTTTTCTATGAATTCCAAGCGATTTTCCACCCTCGTGCTGGCTGCCGGCAAAGGCAGCCGGATGAAAAGTTCTTTGCCTAAAGTCCTTCACAAGGCCTGCGGCCGCAGTCTTTTGGAGCATGTGCTGGCGGTGGCCGAGGCGGCTGGAGCCACGAATCATTACGTGGTGGTGGGCCATGGCCGGGAGCTCGTGCTCGAGGAACTTGGGCGCTCCAGGCGGACATTCGTGGAGGTTTGGCAAAAAGAACAAAAAGGCACCGGGCATGCGGCCCTGATGGCCTTGCCACTCCTTAGGCAGGAAGACGATCTCCTGCTCATCGTGAATGGAGACGGCCCTCTATTAACGCCAGAATCTATCCAAGCCATATTGGCAGCGCATGGCAAATACGACCTCACCTTAGGCGTGATGGAGCTGGAAAATCCTACAGGTTACGGGCGCGTGCTCGCTGGCAAATCAGGGGCATTGCAGAAAATCGTAGAAGAAAAAGAAGCTTCCGACAAAGAGCGCAAGGTGCGTCTCGTGAACGGGGGCCTGTATGTGGTGAGCCGGCGTTTCCTCGTCGAGGCCTTGCCAAAACTCAAGGCGAGCGGAAAAACGGGGGAAATTTACCTCACCGATATCGTGGCCTATGGCGTGGCGAAGAAAAAGAAATTGCAGTCCTTTCGTTTGGACGCAGAAGAGCTGCTAGGGGTGAATGATTTTTCCCAGCTGGCGGCGGCTGAAGCGGTGCTGCGGAAGCGGCTCTGCCAGGGCTGGATGCGGGATGGAGTGCGGGTGGAAGTGCCCGAGGCATTGTGGGCAGAAATGTCGGTGGCCTGTGAGCCGGGTGTGGTGCTCGGGCCGGGCGTGGTGCTCAAGGGGCTCACCAGGCTTGGAGCTGGAGTGGTGGTGGAGGCCGGCGCGGTGCTGATCGACGCTCAGGTGGAAGCTGGAGCGGTGGTGAAGGCCTATTCGCATCTCGAAGGCGCCGTGGTTCGCAAGGGGGCGCAGGTGGGGCCTTTCGCGCGGCTTCGCCCAGGGGCAGATATTGGGCCCGAAGCACGGATTGGAAATTTCGTCGAGATCAAGAACGCGAGCCTAGGGAAGGGATCGAAAGTGAATCACCTTTCCTATGTGGGGGACGCCGAAATTGGCCAAGGCGTGAATATTGGCTGTGGGTTTGTGGCCTGTAATTATGATGGCGTAAATAAGCATAAAACATTTATTAAAGACGATGCCTTTGTGGGCAGCAGCGTGAATGCCGTGGCTCCGATCACGATTGGCAAGGGCGCTTATGTGGCCACCGGATCAACGATCAACCGTGATGTGCCGGAAGGGGCTTTGGCGATCGCCCGGAGTAAACAAGAGAATAAAGAAGGCTATGCCGCGCGATTGCGTTCGCGAATGCAGAGCAAGAAGGGGAAATAAGCCATGTGCGGGATTGTGGGATATGTGGGAAAACGTCCTGCCCAGGATTTGATTTATAAGGGCCTCGCGCGCTTGGAGTACCGAGGCTATGACTCCGCTGGCATTGCGGCCTTGGAGAAATTGAGCAATGGCAGTTTTGTCACGCGCATGATCAAGGCTCCGGGAAAGCTGAAGGAGTTGCGCGCACTTTGGGGCCAGATCGATTTTCCATCGAGCCATGCGATCGGGCATACTCGTTGGGCCACCCATGGCGAAGCCAATCAGGCCAATGCCCACCCGCATCGCGCGGGACCAATCACGATTGTGCATAATGGGATCATCGAGAATCATCAGCTGATTCGCGAGGAGTTGGCCGCGAAGGGCGTGAGCTTTTCCTCCGACACCGATAGTGAGCTCTTTGGCCACCTTGTGCGTGCGGAACGCGAGAGCGGGAAAACATTGCTGGAATCGGTGCGCCTTTCCTTTCGGCGCATCCAGGGAGCTTCGGCCTTCGTGGTGATGGACGAAAGGCTACCCGGCACCATTGTGGTGGTGCGCAATGGGTCGCCTCTGGTGCTGGGCATTGGCGAGGGTGAGAATTTCGTGGCGAGTGATGTTCCGGCCGTCCTGGAGAGTA
The DNA here is from genome assembly GCA_021730855.1 of Bdellovibrionales bacterium. Classification (GTDB taxonomy): domain Bacteria; phylum Bdellovibrionota; class UBA1018; order CAIPTA01; family CAIPTA01; genus JAKFYM01. Next base: position 6,715 of record JAKFYM010000204.1, on the reverse strand, counting down.
CTAGAAATATTTATTATTTAGAGGACAATGAGTTAGCTGAGCTCACCTCGGAGCAAGTGCGGATCTACTCTCTCGACGGCCACGAGCGGCCGTTAAATACCGTGGAGATCGATTGGGCCCTCGATGCGATCGATAAACAGGGTTATGAGCACTATATGCTCAAGGAAATTTTCGAACAGCCGCGGGCGCTAACCGATACGCTCAGCGCCTGGCTTGATTTGTCCCAGGGGCGTTTTCGCCTGGATGCCGCCGCGGTGGCTCGCAAATCTAAGTCTGATGGACGCACGCTTGGCCACCAGGAAATCGTGCGCGCCTTTTGTGAAGCCACGATGGTGCACGTGGTGGCCTGCGGCACGGCGGCTCATGCGGGTTATTATGGGCAGCAGCTGATTGAAAAGCTGGCTCGTGTGCCCACCCGGGCGGAGCTGGCCAGTGAGTTTCGCTACCGAGATCCGATGCTGCGCCCGACGGATGTGGGGCTAGTGGTGAGCCAGAGTGGGGAGACGGCCGACACCTTGGCCGCTGTAAAACTCATGAAACAATCGGGAATGCGAGTCTTTGCGATTTGCAATGTTCGCGACTCTTCGATTCCGCGGGAATGTGATGCTGTTTTCTATACCAATGCCGGCATCGAAGTAGGAGTGGCCAGCACAAAGGCGTTCACCACCCAGATGGCCTTGCTCGCCGTGGTGGCCTGCGCGATGGCTTCGCATCGGGGCACGATTGACGCTGCCACGGAGAAACTCTGGGTCGAAGCGCTGGGGCACCTGCCGGAAGTGGCGCGGCATTCGCTAGAACAAAGTGCCGACGTGGAGGCCGTTGCCAAAAAATACTCCAAGAAAAAGGGGTATTTGTTCCTCGGGCGTGGGCTCTTTTTTCCGATTGCCTTAGAGGGCGCGCTCAAGCTGAAGGAAATCGCCTACGTGCATGCGGAAGGCTACTCGGCCGGTGAGCTCAAGCATGGCCCGATCGCGATGGTTGAGCCCGAGATGTTGGTGCTTGCCTTGGCACCAGAGGGTAGGGGGCTACTGCACGCGAAGACGGTGAGCAATATCGAAGAAGTGCGCGCGCGCAAAGGAACACTTTTGTCGTTTTGTGCGGCCGACGACAATCAGCTAAAGAAAATTTCCGATAGCTGGATCGAAGTTCCGCCGATTGGCGTGACTGAACTCCTGCCGATCTTGACCGTGCTCTCGCTCCAGCTTTTTGCCTACTATGTGGCCGTGGAGCGCGGCACTGAAGTCGACCAACCACGAAACCTGGCCAAAAGCGTTACGGTGGAATGATGCTGATCTGGCTGCTTGCGATCTTCATTGGTTGTTTAGCCGGGGTGCTCACGCCGGGAGCCTGGTGGGTGATACAGGCCGGGGGAGAGTGGCTGCAGGCGCGTTTGCATAGTCCCTTAGCGTACGCGATTGGAGCCCCCGCCTTGGTGGGCGTTTTATTTGTTCTGCTTTTTGTGGTCTTTCGCTCCTTTCGTTCGGCGGATGCCTTTACCTATTTTATTTCCGACCTGCACTTTCAGGATGGGCGCCGGAAAATTCGTTATTCGGTCTTGCATGCCATAGGTAATTTATTTCTCCTGCTGGGGCAGGCCGTGGTGGGCATCGAGGGTTTCTGCATGGAGCTGCTCTCGGCGGTAGGCTCTCGCCTGGGCAGTTGGGCCAAGCTTTCCGCCAACCAGGTGCGCACGCTGGCGGCTTGTGGGGCCACGGCGGCGATCGCCGCGATGCTGGGCCAGCCCACGGCCGCTTTTTTGTTTGTGGTGGAGCTGCTCTATGGTTGGGGGAGTTTTTCGTTTGCGGTAGGCACCTATGCGGTGACGGCCTTTGTGGCGGCGAGCGTGGCGCAATCGCTCACGGCGCCGGATGGTTTTTTTCGTTCTATTTCTGGGAACGATGGCGGCCTCGCGGTGACCTTACGTACGGAGAGTTTTTACTTATCGCCCGAGGCGGCGATTCTTTGTGTGGTGGCAGTGAGCGTTTTGGCGGCCTTGCTCGCGGCCTTTGCGATCTGGTTGCATCGCAAGACGGACAAAGAGCTGCATGATCTTTTTGAAACCCGGCGCGCCACCGACATTTCCTCGCGAGCCTTTCTGCTGCGGGTGACACTCTGGGCGGTGCTCACGGGTTTTGTTTTTTACCACTTCCCGGCCGTGCTGGGCAGTGGTGTGGCACTTCTCCATGATGCTCTCTCACAGGGATATGTGCTTCCCGTGGCCTTGCTTGCTTTGCTTTTGCGCATCCTCATGGGGGCGGTGGCCTATTCCGTGATTGGCTCGATGGGCTTGGTCTTGCCGGCCTTGGCCACTGGGGGAATGCTTGGGGCCTGTTTGGCGCTTTTGGGGAAAGATTTTTTATCGGTGAGCCCGGGGGTGCTGGCGCTACTGAGCATGGGTGGCTATTTTTCTGCGGCCTTTGGCACGCCTGTGGCGGCCACGGCCCTGGTGTTTGGCTATGCGGGCGGGTTGATGACCGATAGTGCACTTTTTTTGTTTACAGCTCTGCTGACAAATTTTAGTGCGCACTATCTTTGTGGCTTTCTGCAGGTGGATCGTCTGGCGGGTATGGGGCTATATCGGCATGGCGTGCGGTTCCGCCAGGGCATGTGCTACAACACCTTGTCGGGCATCCAAGTCCGGGATGCGATGATCACCTACGTGACTCCGGTGCAGAAACAAAGCTCGATTGGCGATGCCTACAAAAAGTTGATGGAATCAAAGTTCCTCATTTTGCCGGTGGTCGACGATAAGGGGAAACTGCAGGGAACAGTGGCACTTTCAGACTTCTACGGCCTGGACGCCTGGAAGCGGCTCGGGGAGCAAAGTCAGGTGCATAGCTTGGTGGGGGTGGAAGAGATGCTCAAACCGGCACGAGTGCATCTGACTCCCGAGATGAGCCTCGAGACGGCCCTGCAAAAAATGAGCGACGAAGAGTTTGCCATCGTGGTGGAAAAGGAAACGGAGTATGCCGGGCTGCTGGTGAAGAGTGATCTCGTGAATCTTTACAATAAAGAGGTGGTGAAAAAGGCTTTCCATCGTCGAACGTGAGCGGTTTTTCCGCCAGCAGGTAAACAATTTTTCTTTTTTGATTATTTTTCTTTGCCTTTATTGATTCACCTAGTCAAAATCAGATAGATGAGCAGGATGCTTATTTTAGCCCCAGGATGGGTGCGTAGATTCGGGTGGATTGTCTTTTTTCTTTCTCCACCGGCCTTTGCAGACCAATTATTGATCAATAATTTGCAACGCGGTTCCGCGGAACCTCCGCCGCGTGGCACCACCGCTCGCGTAGCGGCTGACTGGAAAATGGGAAGAGCCATCGCGGCAAATACACCAGATCGATCGTATCGTACGGTCTGGGTGCGGATGTTTCCGCTGGAATCGGTTCCCTATGGCGATCCCTTTCCGGTCACTCAGGACATCAACAAAATCGATTTTCAGCATGCTTCTGATTTAAATATTTATGATTTATCCACCAAAAGGCTGCTTGGCACCACTAAGTCTCTAAAATTTGATTTCAGCAAATCGACATTTGCTATCGGGAGCGGATCACTGAGCCTGCGGCCGCTCTGGATTGTTCCCGCGGACGCGCAACCCACCACCCTTCATTGGGACCGCGGAAAACCTGTGGAGGTGGGCATTCGGCTTCGTGGCGGCTTCGTGGTGAAGCGCACCAATTTTAGTCTCCTCGACACTGCCTGGTCTGTGACGAACGTGGTGAATCTCGAGGAATATCTCTTTTCGGTGGTGCCCTCCGAGGTGATCCATTCTTGGGATCGCGAGGCCTTCCGTGCCCAGGCCATTGCCGCCCGCACCTACGGCCTCTTCGAGGCGGCCGCCGCACGCTTTCAGGAGCGCGAATGGGACATGGATCCCTCCACCTGGTACCAGAGCTATCGTGGCGTGGCCTTTTATAGTCCAAGCAGTAAGAAATGGCTGCAGCTAGAGATTGCGGCCACCACTGAGGCCGTCCAGGCCACGGCAGGCTACGTGATGTTGCACGAGGGAGAGATCATAAAGGCCTATTTTTCGGCCAATTCCGGCGGCCGCACCTGCACTGTCCCCGAATGTTTTCAGTTGGAAGAAAATCCCGCCTACTTGCGGGAAGTGAACGACGCTCCCGGAATACAAGACGTGGCCGGAGGCACTTGGGGCAGCAAGGCGAATCTCACGCCCGCGGCCATTAAGGAAAAATTAGTGGCCATGGGCCGCGCTCCTCAGAGTGAGGTGAAGAGACTGGAGGCACTCACCCGTGGGCCGAGTGGCCGCACCTGGCAGCTGCGGGTGATCTTAAGAGATGGATCAGCGATGGAGCTCAGCGCCGCGGAGAGCCGCAAGATCATGTCGCTCTATGGCGCGATTCGTTCTTATTTCTATGAACTGGCCCCGCAGATGGAAGGTGGCAAACAAGGCATCGTGGGGCATGGGTATGGCCATGGGGTGGGAATGTCGCAGTGGGGGGCGCAATTATTTGCGCTTCAGGGCTGGGATGCCCATCGAATTCTCGAATACTTTTACTCCCGGATCAAAATCAGAAAATTGGTAGACTGAGGGCTTAGCTCGGACGAGGGCCCCTTTCTTGCTGTTGTTCCGTCCCACCGCAGCTTGGTAGAGGATGTCTCCTTGCGAGCCACGTTTTGAACCAGCTAGGAAAATCGATTGTGGGCCTACGTAACTAGCGCTACAGTCTCTCGTTCATGTTGTACCTTTCTGGACTCAATGAAAGCCAGCGCGAAGCCGTAGAGGCCACCGAAGGCCCGGTGATCGTGCTTGCCGGAGCCGGCTCTGGCAAAACGAAGACCTTGATCAGCCGTGTGGCGCACCTGATCCAAAAGGGCGTGGATCCAAGCGCGATCCTGGCCGTCACTTTTACGAATAAGGCTGCGGCAGAGATGAAGCATCGTGTGGAGATGGTGCTGCGAGATCTTTCCCCTATGGCCCGCCCGAGCTGGGCCCAGCCTTGGATGGGATTTTCCGCTCACTTGCCGGAAGTTTCTACCTTTCATTCCTTTTGCGTAAAACTCCTCCGCCAAGAAGCCGCCGCCCTTGGATTCACGCGGCCCTTCGTGATCTATGACGACGACGACCAGTTCTCGTTGCTCAAGAAAGTGCTGGTGGAGTTTGACCTCAATGCCAAGAACGCCACCCCTAAGCGTTTTAAAAGCGCGATCGACGCGGCCAAGTGCCAAGCCCAAGGCCCCGGCGACATTGATCCCAAAGATTTTCTCGGAACCTTTGGCGAGCAGCTGGTGAAGGTGTGGACGCGCTACCAAGAGGTGCTGCGTTCGAACCAGGCCTTTGACTTTGGGGATCTCATCGTGGAGGCCTATAAGCTCCTGCGCGATCATCCCGCGATCCTCGAGCGTTACCAGGATAAATTTCGTTACCTCATGGTGGACGAGTACCAGGACACAAACCGTGCCCAATACCTGCTGGTGACCCTGCTCGCCCGTAAATACAAAAATCTTTGTGTGGTGGGGGATGAGGACCAGAGCATTTACAAATGGCGGGGCGCCGACATTCGCAATATCCTCGACTTCCAAAAAGACTATCCGGATGCCTTGCTGGTGAAGCTCGAGCAGAACTACCGCTCCACCCAGACCATTATCACCGCGGCTAGCGCCGTGATCCGCAACAATCGCTCCCGCTACGACAAAACTCTCTGGACTGACAACGAAAAGGGCGAAAAAATCGTGTGGGCGCAGCTTGCCGAAGAGCGGGCCGAGGCCGAGTTCGTGGGCAAGGAGATCCAAGGATTTCTCCACCGGCATCCCGAGTATTCTTTTCAGGATGTGGCTGTATTTTATCGCTCCCATGCCCAGTCGCGGGCGCTCGAAGAGATTTTTCGCCGCCAGCGCACGCCCTACAAAATCATCGGAGGCGTGGGCTTCTATGAACGGAAAGAGATCAAGGATTCCTTGGCGTATTTGCGCGTGCTCGTGAACCCCGACGATTCGATTAGCCTCTTGCGGATCATCAACACCCCGGCCAGGGGCATCGGCAAGACCACGATCGAGAAAGTGGAAATCTTCGCGATCGAGCGTAAACTTTCTTTATTTGCAGGCCTGCGCGCTATGTTGCAGGAGGGCGCCCCCCAGCTTCCGCCCTCGGCGGCCAAAAAATTGGGCGAGTTTGTGCGTCTGTTGGATTCCTTCCGCGATCTGGCTTCCCGCTCGATGATTAGCGAGATCTTCCACTATGTACTGGAGGCCACCGGCTATGTGGCCGAGCTCAAGGCCGAGAATACCGATGAATCCAAAGCCAGGATCCAGAACTTGGAAGAATTCGATACGGTGATCCAGTTCTTCGAGGAAGACGCCAAAGCTCGCGGCCTTGGCCCTCAGGATGGCTTGCTCCAAGGGTTCTTGAACCAGGTGACTCTCGAAGCCTCGCTCCTGGATCGCCAGGAGAATAGCAGTGCGGGCTCTATTTCGATGATGACCTTGCATTCTTCGAAAGGATTGGAGTTCCCACTGGTTTTCCTCGTGGGCTGTGAGGAGGGGATTTTTCCCTCCCGGCAGGCCATGGACGAGGAAAATTTCGAGTCGGAAGCCATCGAAGAGGAGCGCCGGCTTTGTTATGTGGGCATCACCCGCGCAAAGAAGCGCCTTTTCCTAACGAGCGCCCATATGCGGCGTATTTACGGGCAGGTGCAGGTGGCGGGGCCGAGCCGTTTCCTTCAAGAAATCCCCGGCGAACTTCTCGAAAGCCGCT
>JAKFYM010000311.1 GCA_021730855.1 Bdellovibrionales bacterium | reverse complement strand
GGCTGGCGCATCGTTGGGAACAAAGAACCTTAAGAAAGGTGCTTGTTCACCAATTTGGTCATTTCAAACATATTCACGGTCTTCTTGCCAAAGATCGGCTTCAGTTTGTCGTCAGCGTGGATGTTACGGCGCTGTACTTTGTCTTGAAGGTTGTTCTTCTTGATGTACGCCCAAAGTTTCTTGGTCACTTCCGTGCGGGGAAGAGCTTTCTGACCCACGATTGCTGCGAGAGCAGCGCTAGGGGTAAGAGGTTTCATAAAAGCAGCATTCGGCTTACGCTTCGTGGTTGCTTTTTTTACAGTCTTCTTCGCTTTGGTAGTAGCGGTCTTTTTTGTAGTTTTCTTTGCCATGTTTAGGATTCTCCTTCTGAAAGACAGTGTTGCACGCTTTTTTCCTTTTACAAGACGAAATTAAAAAAAATTATGAAATTCCCCTCGGAGAATTCAAATTTCCCCAGGGAAAAATCCGATTTTCTCAAAGGTAGAGGAGGAAGGCGCCGGGATTCTCGGGCTGTTTGCCCTGGCGATCGGGCTTGGCTTTGTGCCCCGTTAAGCGACAATACTCGAGGGCTTTCTCCTTCACTTTCCCCGTGCCTTTGCCATGAAGGATGCGCACGCACTGGCTACCGTTGGCTTCTTCTCGTCGGAGAAAACGATCCATCCGATCAAAGACCTCATCTTGTGTGACACCATGCAGATCAAGCGTAGGAATTTTTTCCATTCCTCAAGTGTAGCTTGAATGTTTGGAAAACGAAAAGCGGGCGTTATGTCCCGTTTAGAGCTGGTCTGAAAAGTGGGTTCGTAATGAGGCTGTGGAGGCGAGCGGATACGGAGGCACGACGAGGCGCCATAGTGAATCTATGGCAACGAGGAGCAACAAAGGGAGCCGCTCGCCTCCGCAGACGCAATAGATCTCCACTTTTCAGACCAGCTCTAAGAGAAGAGCAAAGCCCATGAGGAAAAGGGCCAGGGCCGCGACTAAATAAACCGTAGGGCGTCGGTAGAGCAGCACCCATTCCCATAGGGAAGCCGCCACGGGGTTGAAGGATCCCACCCCGGCCAAGCTGCCAATATGCCCGATTTTCAGGGCGGTAAGCCAGCAGGAGAGGCTTAAGAATGTGCCCATAAAGGAAGCAAAAATCACGAGCGCACGGTCTCTCCCGTCGAGACGCGCAAAACGCTGGAAGACTTTTTCGCCCCAGAAGTATTGCACCGCCAAGAGCGGAACCAGGGCGCCCACGGCACGCACGGCATTGGCGCTGAAAGCACTGACTCCGGGCGAAAGGTCAAAGGCCTGGCGGCTGAGCACAACGCCGATATTGTCGAGCAGCACCCCCACCACCGCAAAGAGGATGCCCTTCCATTCCCACTCGCCCTTTTCGCGAAACTTCTCAAAACTAATGGTCCATACGCAGGCCATCATGAGCACGATCGCAAAAAGCTGGTTGCGGCTGAGGCCCTGGCCAAAAAACAAAAAACCTTCCACGGTCAGGAAAAGGGGCGAGAAACTAAAGACCATGATGGTGCGGGCCGAGCCAATGCGTTGGTAGCCACGAAAAAGGAAGTAGTCCCCAACCGCCAGACCCACCACCCCACTCAGGAGAAAGAGTCCCGCGGAGGATAGAGAGAAATCGGCCAGGGACTCATAGCCAAGACCGAAGGAAAAAAGACTCACCACCACAAAAGCCACGCCCGCCACAAGGTTTTTGACGAGGTTCATCCAGAGCGAAGAATGGGAAACCGTGAACTTGGCAAAGATCACGCTCGCCCCGGAGAACAAAATCGCCGAGGTCAGGGCGAGGAAATAAGCGCTATTGGGGTTACTCATCTACTCTAGCCCCACCACCGCGGCGGCCACTTTGGTATCCACCACCTGGATGCGACGCACGAGATACAGGCAGACAAGGCCCATAAAGACCGAAAGATAACCGATATAGGGATAGTTCAAGAGGCGGCCGGTGCTGGGATCGCTAACCACCACCAGCCCCGCCAGCGAGGAAGCCAAACCTAGGGCCAAACTCTGCAAACTCGACTGTAGGCTCATAAAGCTTCCGCGATTCTTGGGCGTGACCGTTCCCGAAGCGATCGCAAAGGCCGGGATCATGCGGCCACCGGAGACCACAAAAAAGAAAGTGGTCACTAGCAGGGCCACGGGCAAGGGGGTGAGCTGCATATGGGTGATCCAAAGCACGGGCACAAAAGAAGCCAGCACCCCACAGTAGAAAACCTTTTTTTTGCCAATGCGGTCGGCGATGCGGCCGATCCAGGGCCCGGTCACGATCGACACCCCACCCCCAAGGAAATAGATCCAAGTGATCTGCTGCTCCGAAAACCCCACATTCAGCACCATGGACGGAGCGAGAAAAGGAATCACCAGGAAATGAGCAAACATCAAGGCACAGATAAACAATAGGGCCCGCACCTGATTCGCATTGTCCCAGATGTTCTTTAAAATGTAGTAGGGCTTGACCCGCTCATGCTGGAGGTGGCTATCGATTGTGGGCAGACGCGAATGAAGAAGGTAAAGAATAGGCAGAGAGAGCGCCACGAGGAACAAAAAGGGCGCATGCCAGCTGAAGGTGCCCGCTAAAAAAAGGCCAAAAGGCACGCCAAAGACTGAAGCCGCCGAAAAGGAAGTGGTGATCAGGCCCATCGCCTGCCCACGCCTTTGCATGGGCACTAGCTCGGAAACAATCGCCAATACGACGGATCCCACCACTCCCCCAAACACGCCCGTGACCAAACGCGCCAGCAGCAGAAACCAATAATTCGGAGCTAAAGCACAAGCTAAGGTACCGAGAGCAAAGCCACTGAAAATCCATAACAAAAGACGTTTACGGTCAAAACGATCCGCAATGAAGGCCACAAGAAAACCAGAAATGCCCGCACTAAAGGTATAGGCCGCGAGCAGAAAAGAAAACTGGCGGGGACTGATCTGAAAGATCCGCATCATCTGCGAACCAAGTGGCATCATGATCATAAAATCCATGATGTTACAGAACTGGGCCGCCGCGAGCGAGAGCAGAAGCATGCGCTCCTGTTTGGGCATTGTCATGAAAAACGAGCCAGCCTTTCCATCCCGGAGAGGATTTCCCCTTCCGAACCATAGATCCCGGGAGAAAAACGCACAAGCATCTCTCCTTCTACCATGGTTAAGGCAAGCTGCACTTTGGCCTCGTAAAAAATCCGGTTGGCGAGCTCAATGGCGTCCCCCTCCGGCCAATGCGCGGGTTTGCGAAAAGTCACCAGGGGTCCCAAAAGTTCGGGAGCCCGCGGAGTCACCCGCTCCCACCCAAGGCGCGAAGCGGTTTGGGCCACGAGATCCCGCAACTCGCCCTGGCGCCGCCGGATTTTCTCCGCCTGGTGCGCCTGCCAAAAATCAAGCACCAGCTGCAGGGCCAAAAAGGGCGTGGGATCGATGGTGCCAGGCATATAGCGGCGCGCGGCCTCGGCATCCCCCGCGGCAAAGTCTTGGTAGAAAGAAGGAAAAGAGAAGCTGGCCCAACCGCCAAACTTCCAGGCTAGGCGCCCCTGCCAGCGCGGATGCACCCAACCAAATGCCGTGCCCTTGGGCCCAAGAAACCACTTATGGAAATTGCCGCCGTAGAAATCCACTCCCTCGAGCGAGCTAAGCCGCAATGGCAATGCACCCACCGCATGAGCTCCGTCCACCACCACCACAATCCCTCGGCTCTGCGCCTCCCGCGCAATCTCGTCCACGGGCAAGACCACTCCCGTGCCTGTGGCCACATGGCTCAGAACAAGCGCCTTAGTCTCAGGGCGCAGTTCTTCACAAGCTCTTTGCACAAAGGCCGCCTTGGTCTCGGCTAGACGAAAAGAAAAGGTGCGCACCGTTAGGCCCTCTTGCTGGGCTTTCCAGCGTGCGATATTGGCGGTGGCTCCATACTCCCAGGAGCTTAGCAAAACCTCGCTTTTGGGTGGCAAGGGCAGCGCAAAGAGGAAATCACCTAGGGCGGTCGTCACATTCTCGCGCAAAAAAATATCTTTGCCTTCGGCACCAAGAAAAGCCGCAATTTGCTTCTGCACGTTCCAGATCTCGCTCGGGGCACGAAACATCGCGGCGGTGGGATTTTTTTCGTCGGCCCGGCGGCGCTGATCGAGGAAATCAAGCACACTTTTAGGCACGCGGGACAGAGTCCCGGCGTTTAAGAAGGCAAGCTCAGGATCGACGGTAAAGAGCGAAGGAAAATCCATCGCTCCATACTAGGTCTTGGCTAAAAAAAAGGCCAGACCACTTCTAGTCGTCTAGTCGTCTAGTCGTCGGCCACGCGTAGGGTATCTTCCCAGTAGGTTCCATCCCCGTTGATCAGCCGCAAGGTATGGTCACCCATGGTCAGTAGCCCCAACTTCACTTCGGCACTAAAAGGCACAAGCACCGTTAGGCAAATTCCTTCATAGACATTGGCGTAGGCGTAGATTTCGTGCGTAGCCGGTGGAATGTGCTTCACTTCCACTCGCGTGAAGGTGTAGCAGGAATTGGGAAAGAGCCCGCTAATCACCACAAAGGTTTCGTCCCCTTCGGCAAAACCCGAAGGCACGTAGACATCGTTCACGGCCACCACCATTTCTCGTTTTTCCGGCTCGCGGTCTAGGGCCGGCGCCGTCGTGGCAAAAAATACCATGCTTAGTACGAACGGTAAGATCATCGATTTCATCACACACTCTCCTTGTTGCGCCCGTCCATGTGGGCTATGGCGAACTAGGAGCAACGCATGTGCCAAGAGCGAGCAGAATAGTGAACAGAATTGTTTTAGATATCAGTAAAAAATATTTATACTAGAACGATTTGCCGTGATTAACGCGCCTCTAGTGCCAACGAATGAGGACCTTACCGGAAAAACCAGCTTCCCCGGCCCGCGCCCGCTCCGCATGTGCGGCATTTCCTGGTAGAGAATTTCCGGGAGAAGTCTCCACCACGACTTGGCGCAAGGTAGGTGAATAAGTAGACACGCCAGGATGATTTCCGCCACGTGAGGTGAGCAAACGATCGTCGGCCGAAAGCGCCGCCGTGGGAAGCGCTTCTTTAGAGACGTAAAATACTTTGGTGGAGGACTGCGGTTCCAGGCCGATGGTCACCACGAAGTCATGAGTGCTGGAATCGATATCCGCAATCCCGAATACATAGTCGGCTCCTTCGGTAGCTCCGCCCGTTCCCCAGGCGGTGATTTTCGCCAATCGGCAAAATGGCGCCATCACGATCCGAAACTGGCCTGCCTGAGCGTTTGTCCACTGCCCGGCCTGGCAACGGGGATCACTAGGAGGTTCTGAGGCAGGAGCACGACCACCGGGGACACTCTTACTAGTGAGCTTGCCGACAGGAATTTCTCCGCCGGGCACAGGCACGGACATAGGGGCAACATTCGCGGCGCTGGCCGACTGTTGTTCCGTGGGTTTTCCAAGGGCCGAAACCCCACCCGCGCCGGGCGAAGAGGAGCCTATCATCGGAGCCACGGATGCGCCCGTTTGCGCAATCATAGGCATCGAGGTGTGGCTAGCGGAGCTGGGATTGGTGCGGCTTGAGGAAGAGTTTACGTACGGATTGATGGGAGGAGAGGTGGATGAAAAGGTGCTCGGTCCACTGGCGCTGGAAGGACTAGGGTGCTCCGGCTGCGATTTTCCGCTAGCCACCGATTTAGAGCCTTCTTCCTCTTCCTGCACATAACTTTGTTTTTGCCCACCGTACACATACTCCTCGGCGTCGGTTTTGGCAGAGTCCCCACGGTAGACAGCCTCCGGGCTAAGCTCACCGGTGCGCAGGAGGGTGGCCGTACGTGCGTTGATCGTAAGGCCCTCGCGTCCATCTGCTGGGCGCAAAACAAAGCGGCGCGATTCGCCTTCGGTGTCCATGCTCTCTAAATACCAATTCGGATGGTTTGGCAGCGATTCGGCCCACAATGGATTGGGTAAGAAACAAAACAAGAAAATTAGGAGCGAACGCATACGAGACCCCCTAGTGCTCTATCGTCTCTTTTGGCTTTTCCATGCACCGCCACCCTTGGGCTATCTCCTCTGAGAGACAGCTCCGCATCACCTCATAAATAAGTGCACCGAGGGGTGCTAGAGAAGCGGAAGTTCCACGATAAAGGTCGAACCCTCGCCCACCCGGCTTTGCACGGCCACGGTGCCCTGGTGGCCCTTGAGAATCTCCCGGGTGATATAGAGCCCTAGGCCAAGGCCACTAATATGGCTCGACGAAGCCACGCGCTCAAATCGCTCGAAGATTTTGTCGAGCTTTTCCTGGGCGATGCCTATGCCATGGTCCACCACGCTCAGGCGCGCCCTAGTCCCGCAACGCTCTACCTGCACCCGCACTGGCTTGCCCGCGCCATATTTGGCCGCATTGGAAAGCAGATTAAGCAAGACCTGCTCCATGCGCGTGCGATCGCATTGCACGGGAAGAGCTCCCAAAGCTTCGGCCTCAATGGCAAATGCCTGGCCGCCAAGATTGTTGCGATAGCGCTCCACCACTTCTTTGGTGAGTTGGCCAAGGTCCACTTCCTCGAAGGAAAAGGAAAAACGCCCGGCCTCAATCCTGGATAGATCCAAAAGATCATCGATCAGGGCCGTGAGCCGACTCACCTGGGCCAGCGCCAGATCCAGGGCACGGCCAAGCTGCATTGGCGAGGGAGCATGGTCAGACTTTATTCCCATCCTCGCCATCTGTAGTTGCATTTTTAGCGCGGTGATCGGCGTCTTTAGTTCGTGCGAAGCAATGGAAACAAATTCATCCCGGGAACGGATCGCGGAGCGTGCAGTTTCATAGAGATGGGCATGCTCGATGGCAATGCCAGCTCGTCGGCCGAGCTCATTGGCTAGATTTTTATCGGCCACACTAAAGTCCGATCTAGTCACCAGGCACAAGACGCCAAAAATACGTCCACCTAAGGCAATGGGAATGAGGATCTTTTTGGGCAGGAAGGGGGCGCCCGTGCTCTGCTCGAATTTGGCGAATTTTATTTCGCCAATCAAGGTGAAGGAGCATTCCTCAGCCAAAAAGGGAACAAGAAGCTTTTGCAGGACCTCTAGGGTCTGCTTGGAATCTAAGGACGAAGCCAAAGCCGCCGTGCTCGAAGCCAGAAACTCCGTCCGCGCATTGGCTAAATTTCTCTCTTCCAGGGCAGCCTGTTCCCGCACCAACCGCAGGCGCTGCTCCTCGGCCTGAACCTTTTCGGTGATGTCCTCGGATATGCCCAAAAGAAATTCGGGGCTCCCTTGGTCGTCGAGCAGGGGGATCTTTTTTGTGTGCAGCAGGCGCAAGCCCTTGTGGCGGGTATGAATGGGCTCGCTGGGGATATCCACCACTGCCTTGCCCGCAAGGACCAATCGATCTTTCTCGGTAAAAAAACGAGCCTGCTCCTCAGGAAAAAAATCAAAATCATTCTTTCCGATCAGCTCACTGCGTTTGGTGCCCAGCAAATCTTCCCCGGCGCGATTCATGCGCACAAACCGCAAGCTCTTGGCGTCTTTGACAAACACCATATTGGGAAGATTCTCGATAAGCGAATCTAGGAAAGACAATGACTGGGGGTCGGAGTTTTTAGGGGTCATCAGAACTGGCCCCTCCGCGGCCTGTTCCAGTGGTCAATGCCAAGCCCTAGCCCACATAAGGAGTCAACTAGCTGACCTTCACTTGCCATCAATAGAATTTTGCTCACCCTGAAAGATGCCCTCCTGCATCAATAACTAAAATTTTTTGTATATATACAAGAAGGTCATAAAAATGCCCAGCTCCGTTCACGGGCCAGGCATTTTTTTAGGTCTCAGACGGCAATATAGCGAAAATCGGTCCTACAGCTCTTCCACGCGAGGAGACCACAAGACGTCGGATAGGAAACGTCGAAACTTCTGCCCCCGCATCTGCGGCACGGGATCCCATTGTCCTTTGACAATATCGTAGTACATAAGGTCACCGTTGAGAAAGATAGCCATTTCACGGTCTCTAGAAACGCGCGTCACTTCCAGCAGACCAATTTGGGTTTCTTGTTTCACAAGGCTTCCCGCCTGGCCTTGCTTTAGGGCCGCAAAAGTGGCCGGCATTTGGTAGGCGAATCCCTGCGCATCGACAATATAGAGGGCATTTTCATTAGGAAGCCATCCAGTATTGCCTGCATACAAAAACTTCTTGGGGCCAAGAGCACGAATGTCTACGGAGACCCGGTCCTGCCCATCACTCTGAATGCAGTCCACGGTGTCGGAATACAGCAAACAGGAATAATCAACCCGTCCCCCTGCTTCATAGGTCACGTCCAAAAGGCTAGCACGCTTCGCCGCGCTCCCAAGCGAACGGAACTCAGCCGCGATCATACCAGCGGCGTCAGCAAGACAAGCACTTGCGCTAAAACAATCTGTTACGTTCCCGGTATCCCGATCAAAGAGCGCCTGGCTCGCAAAACGATGGATGAGCAGGGCCGATGGCCTAGGCGCTGAGAAAAAAGGCCTGGACCCGCGAGCGCCCCAAAAGATCACCTCACCAGATTCGGTTTGCAATAGGTAGCCCCGATCAATGGCTAAGGGCGGCGTCTGGAAGCGTTCCAACAAATCCGTGATGGCCAAAGCCCGGGCTTGCTGCCGCAATGCGGAATCGAAGGACGAGGTGCGAGACGCCTTCACATAAAGCTCCACACCTACCGCGTATCCTCCGGCAAAATCCAAAGATAGATCACAAGTGATTCCTTCGCTTTGCCGTCCATAGAGGCAATTGGCGTGGCCATAACCCGATGTGGAATGCCGCGCTTCATGCAAAATCGCACTAGAGAAAATTAGGGGATTTAATTCTTTGACCGGGCATATCCGGATGGCAGTACGATCATCAGGATGCACTCCCATAAAAGCACCCGGCGGGCATCTGTCCGTATCGCTCGCAGGAAGAAATTCGAGGCGTTGGATATTGGCTTTTAGGAACGCAAAAGGATCACTCCCAAAGATATTTTTTTGAAAATCATCGGCAGTCCAATCCTGCTTAGGGAAATCGCGTAAAAAAAGCAGGCCACGCAAAGTGTTCGTATAGATGCTCTCGGTGCAAAGCTCAAAACTAAGGTTGGGATCCTGGGTGGTGAAAGTAAAATGGCTTTTAGCCCAATCCGCATCTGCCCGGCTCACGCAATTGGCGGGCTCCGTGGCCTGAAGCGAAAACGAAAAGAAGAGGCCCAAGAGGAGCAAGATTGGTTTGTGCACTTTTTCTCCAGTCAAAGAAAACCCAGGAAGCGGCCTGTAGAAATAACCCAATATGCAGTGCGTTACAATGTATTTTTTTCGAGGCTTTTGGCAGGGAGGATAGATAAAAAATACAGCTACTTGGGAGCTTTTTGGGAAGCTGCGCAGCCCTCGCATCTTGCTAAGTGGCTAATTTAATAGATATTTATTCTTTCCCAAAAAAAGAGAACTCACAACAACGCTCTCTACCAAGAGAGATCAGAGCTCATCCAGCGCTGGCGACCAATAAACCGGCCCCAGGAAGGTACGAAACTTTAGCCCAGCTGCTTGGGGCACACGCACCAAACGGTCTTCAAAAACTTCGTAATAAAGAAGGTCGCCTGTCCACGAAAGAACCATTTCTCGTCTGGAAGAAACCCCAGCCATGCTGCGAAAGCCCAAGAGCTCCTCCTCTTTCACTAGGCTTGCGGCCCGCTCAGCCTCCAGTGCCGCAAAAGTGGCGGGCATTTTGTAGGCATAGCCATCCTGATCTAATAGAAAAAGGACATCGTTTTTGATCCAGCCAGTGCCATTGGCATGAATAAATTTTTCTGGGCGTAGGGCGCTGAGGTCTACCGAAACCTTTGCCTGGCCGTCACTGCGAGTGCAATCCATGCTATTTGCATACAATAAACAGGTATAGTTTATCATATTGGGAGTGGAGTACGCTACGTCGAGAAACTCGGCCCGCTTCGCGCGGCTTTGCTCACGAAACTCCTGTGCCACCATACCCGCGGCATCAGCCTCACACACACTAGGGCTAAAACAATCCTTCACCATGCCTGAAGCTTTGTCGTACATGGTGGGCACAAAGTACCGACTAGCAAGCACTAGCGATGGCATTGGCTCCTGGAAAAAACGAACCAGCTTATTTCCTGCCGAACCAAGCGGGCTCAACTCCTCCAGGTCGGGACGAAAAAAACTCACCTCGCCCGACTCCGCTTGCAGTAGGTATCCCTTCCCGATGCCCAAGGGAGGGTTCTGGAAGTGTTCAATCAAATCGATGATAGCAAGGCTGCGTGCCCGCTGCCGCAGTGCTGGGCTAAAGCTTTCGGTGCGATAGGTTTTTACGTAGAATTCTAGGCCCACCGCATAGGCGCCCTTGAACCCAAGGTGCGAATCGCAGGAACGACTTGTGTTCCCGTGAGCCCCCCCAAAGCGACCATGATGACAGTTGGTGTGAAAATACCTGCCTTTCCCGTCGGAATGCCTCGACTCATGGAGGAGAGCACTCGCCGCGGTGAAACCATCTAGATCGCTAGCGCGGGGACAAACACGAATAGCCCCATAGTCATCTTTATGAATTCCCAGCATTGCCCCTTCTGGGCAAAATTCTCCACCCGCAGGCGTAAACTCAATGCGCGCGATGCGGGTCTTAAAAAAGTCGAAAAGATCGGAAGGTAAAATATTCTGGTCGAACTGATCTACAGTCCATTCTTTCTGGGGAAATTCTCGCAAAAAAACCAAGCCTTGCAGAAGCGCAGTGTAGGAGTTTTTTGCACAGAGGTCGAAAACAAGGCCTGGGTCATTATTGGTGATGGTGAAATTGTTATGGACCCAATCACGATCCGCTTCCGCCACACAATTTTCCTGTTCGACCGCAAATGCACCGAAAGGAAGAATCAGGGCGAGAACAAAAAGGATCACTCTTGGCATTTTTTCTCCATCCATTCATCACTAGAAAAGACTTAGTTCTGCTGCCCCTCTAGGTACTTGGTCATCCACACCTTATTTCGCAACAGAGCCGACTGTGCATCGAGTTCCGCGGAATTCTTGCTAACAAATACCGGCGAACTCGTAGGAAATACAGGCCAAAAGACCGAAAACGCCACATTAAAGCGTTCGTAAAAATCGGCATTCAGGGGAGGCGGAAAGGAAGTGTACGAGATCGGGCCCTTGAGGGTGTCAGCTTCCATCAGGGCAAGCCAGCCCGGGATGCTAACCGGCCCATCCGCAAGCTTGCCATCAAGCACCATACGCTGCTTGCCAGCGGGCGAACGCACCCACACATAAGGAGCCACGTGGTACTGCCAGAGGGTCTTAAGGTCTTTTTTGGGCCGAATCATCCCCGAAACCCAAATTTTGCCAATCCTGATTCCCTTGTCGGCAAACAGGCGGTGCCCAATGAGATGAGCGGCCACTTCGCAACCCGCTGGCATATAGGGGAAAGGAATTTCCTTGATGGACTTGAGGTAAGCGAATGCTTCCTCGGCTTCCGCCACCGTGAGCTCGCTCACGTCCGCTTCGTCGCGAACACGAATGGCCTCGAGCAGTTCCGGTTTCTTGGTGGCAATTTCGGCAGAGGTCCAGTCATTTTCCGTGATTTGCACAGCATCAGCCGGCAAGCTGGCGCGCGGCCGCAGCTCTCCGGTCACCATGTCTTTGTCCCCCAAAGAGACCCAATTCACCACGGCCTCTTGGACCAGACGCTCCCGAAGGGCCTGCTTTTGTGACTGCTCGCTCCGATAGAGCGAGAGAAGAGCGGGGTCCGCGCAGTTTTGCTCTAGAGAACTGCTCATATCCCACTTCTGCAAGTCAATATGGGTAAAGTATGGGCTGTCGTTCAAACCCGCCAAGGCCTCGGGGAAAACGGGCATAGAGCGCCGCTTAAACCGCTGCGAGGAGGGCTGTAGGTCCTTGGGATCACGAAAGTGAAGAACTAGGGCTTCTTCTCCGTCTTTCATGAAAACTTGGTTCGGCACCCGCACCCGAGGATAGGTGCCAAATTCCGTAACCAAGGGCTCAATGTCCGGGCCCGCTGCGTGGTCGTAGCGTAGGATGTACGACGCTGACTGCGCATCGGAACAAACAAAATGTGTACAGGTGCGACCCTCCTGGTGCTTCCGAGCGCAAGCCAATTCACGGCCATCGGCAAGCTTTACGTCTAGGTGCTCCACTTGCACGGCTAAGTTGCTATGCACATTTTTTAAGTAGGAATATCGTGCAGTGATCACCTCGGCAAGGGCGCGATAGCGCTCTTGGTAGACAAGATACGCAGCTTTCCCTTCTGGATCGCTGGGGACAGGATATTGAAGCTGTAGCGGATCCAAAGAACCAGCAGCACGGTTGCCTAGGTACATCAATTCTGATTCGCTTGTTAAAAATGTCTCCGTAGAGGCGCCGGTCCACACCTCCCCTTCGAGGCCCAGGATGCGTAGAGGCAGGGGTGTTTTGCCCGCATTTCCGAAAGCCGCCCAGGACTTGCCCCGACTAGAGACACGCTCGGAAACCAGCCAAAACTGGGTTTGGTCCGCGCAAACCCAAAATGACTTTTCATCATTGGGCTGTGAATAGGTAAAGGTGTTGGTGCAAGGGAGCGTTTGCCCCTCGATACGCAACACCCGACCGTCGGCCCAAGCCTGAGCCACTAGGAAAAAAGAAAAGAAAAAGACTGCCACCACGCGAGTCA